>NZ_JBFAMU010000201.1:0-8825 GCF_040656655.1 Micromonospora sp. NPDC049799 | reverse complement strand
GTGTTCCGCTCCGTCGACCGCCCCTCCTACGACAGCGTCGTGCAGGAGCAGCTGGCCACCGCCCGGGCCACGGTCACCGAAACCCCCGAACAGCAACTCGCCGGCCTCCTCAACAGCGGCGACACCTGGACAATCGTCTGAACGTGTCCGTCCAGCGCCGCGCGCGAGCGCCGTGGGTGGGCGTCCCGCTCGCGGCGACCACGGCGAGCGGGACGCCCCCGCGTGAGTCAGCCGCGCGACCACCGCTGGTTGGCGGCGCCGTGGCAGGTCCAGAGCAGCACCCGGGCGGTGTTGCTCGTCGCCGCCCCGGCGACGTCGAGGCAGAGCCCGGACTGCTCGCCGACGACCGTGCCGTCGGCCCGCCAGGTCCACCGCTGGTTGCGCTGCCCGTTGCACGGCCAGATGATGACCGCCGTGCCGGCCCTGACCCCTGGTCGTACGCGTCGAGGCACTTGTCGCCGTAGGGATGTCGTTGCCCGCCATCAGCGGCGCGGCCATGATCGCCCAGAGCGCGAAGTGCGACCGTGACGGTCCAACGGTCAGCGACCCCGGCGGGCGTTGAGCCGGGCGGCCTGGCGCGTCAGGTGGTCGCGCTCGGCGAGGTTGGGGGCCTTGCGGGCCGCCTCGGCGTACAGGCGGGCAGCCTTCGCCAGGTCGCCGTCGCGCTCGTGGAGGTACGCCGCCACCGCCGTGTGGCGGGGGAGTGAGTCGTCCAGCGCCGCGAGCGCCGCCAGCCCGGCGCGTGGCCCGTCGGCCTCCCCGACGGCCACCGCGCGGTTGAGCCGGACGACCGGGCTGTCGGTCAGCCGCGCGAGTTCGTCGTACCACTCGACGACCTGCACCCAGTCGGTCTCCCCGGCGGTGGGCGCGTCGGCGTGCAGTGCCGCGATGGCGGCCTGGGCCTGGAACTCGCCCAGCCGGTCACGGGCCAGGGCCGCCTGCAGGATCTCGACGCCCTCGGCGATCGACGTGGTGTCCCATCGGCGGCGGTCCTGCTCGGCGAGCGGCACCAGGCTGCCGTCGGGCGCGATCCGGCTGGCGCGGCGGGCGTGGTGCAGCAGCATGAGCGCGAGCAGCCCCGCCACCTCGGGGTGGTCGATCGCGGCCGCGAGCTGCCGAGTGAGCCGGACGGCCTCGGCGGCGAGGTCGACATCGCCCGAGTAGCCCTCGTTGAAGACCAGGTAGAGCACGCGCAGCACGGTGGCGACGTCGCCGGGCTGGTCGAACCGTACGTGGGAGACGGTGCGCTTGGCCCGGCTGATGCGCTGCGCCATGGTCGCCTCGGGCACCAGGTACGCCTCGGCGATCTGGCGGGTGGTCAGCCCGCCGACGGCGCGCAGCGTGAGCGCGACAGCGGACGACGGCGTCAACGACGGGTGGGCGCACAGGAAGTAGAGCTGGAGCGTGTCGTCGACCGCGGGCACCGGCCCGGGCGGCGGCTCCTCGTCGACCAGATCCTCACGTCGGCGGCGGGCGGCGTCGGACCGGGTCGCGTCGAGGAACCGGCGCCAGGCCGCGGTGACCAGCCAACCCTTCGGGTCCCGCGGCGGGTCGGCCGGCCAGACGCGGACCGCGTCGACCAGGGCGTCCTGCATGGCGTCCTCGGCCGCCGCGAAGTCGGCTCCGCGGCGGACGAGGACGCCCAGCACGGTCGGCGTGAGGCTCCGGAGCAGGGCCTCGTCCATCAGGTCACTCCGTGATCGTGGGCGGCGCGGTCAGGAAGGGGCGTACCTCGAGCCACTCGTGCAGCGGCTTCCCGCCCGCCCCCGGGGCGGCCGACAGTTCCCCGGCCAGCTCGAGGGCGCGCTCGTAGCTGTCGACGTCGATGACCATCCAGCCGGCGATGAGGTCCTTGGTCTCGGCGAACGGGCCGTCGGTGACCGGCGGGCGCCCCTCACCGTCGTACCGGACGAACGTTCCCTCGGGCGCGAGCGCCTGACCGTCGACGAACTCGCCGGTCCCCTCGAGCCGGGCCGCGAAGTCGTGCATGTACTGCATGTGCGCCGAGATCTCCTCCGGCGTCCACTGGTCCATGGGCACGTCGTTGACCGGAGTCGGACCGCCACGGTAGTGCTTGAGCAACAGGTACTTGGCCATGGTGCTTCTCCTCGATGCTGATGCGACCCATTCTGGTCACGCTCACCCCAGGGACGGAGCCGGCCACGGGTTCTCGACATCCCGTCCGCTCATCTCCTGCTGCCTCCGGCTCGGCCTTCCCGCTACTACCACATGAATCGGCATACTCTGCCTCGCCAACTACCTTGACAGTCACAGTACCTTGACCGTAACGTCTGTTCCCGGAGGTGCTGATATGAGCACGAGCAAGGTCACATCCGATCTGCTGCGTGGGAACACCGACACAATGATCTTGAAGCTGCTGGCGGAATCGGACCGTTACGGCTACGAGATCGTCAAGTTGATCGCCGAGCGCTCGCAGGGCGAATACGAGCTCAAGGAAGCCACGATGTACTCCAGCGTCCGACGCCTGGAGGCGGATGGCGACATCACGTGGTACTGGGGCGACGAATCGCAGGGCGGACGCCGCAAGTACTTCCGGATCACGGACAAGGGCAGAGCGACCTACGCACGCAACAAGACCAACTGGGAGTACGCCAAGCGCGTGCTCGACACCTTGCTCTGAGGAGACACCACATGAACGACAAACTGAACGCGTACGTGGACGGCGTCTTCGCCCCCTACGAGGGCGCGAGGAGCGTCACCGAGCTGAAGGCGGACCTCCTCGCCGACCTGCAGGAACGGTTCCGTGAGCTGCGCGCCGAGGGCAAGGACGAGGCTACGGCCTTCGATCTGACCATCGACAGCATCGGCGACATCGAGGAGACGGTACGAGAGGTGTCGAACCTCTCCAGGGTTCTCGAGCGGCAGATGGTGACGCGATTCGACGCGAGCGATCTGAAGGAGAGTGACTTCTCGGGCGTCGCCGTGCGGGACGGCAGGTTCGAGGCGAGTGCGCTGCGCGGCTCCGACTTCTCGAACGCCGAGATCGCCGGCGCCAAGTTCAAGAGCAGCGATCTGGCGGACACCAACTTCGACGGCGCCCGGGTGAGCGATGCGAACTTCACGACGGCCGACCTGGCGCGCGCCAGCTTCCGGAGGGCGCGCCTGGTCCGCACCGACTTCAGCATGTCGGGGCTCGCCGGAGTCCAGTTCGCCGACGCCGCGCTCACCGATGTCGCCTTCCGCAAGACCGACCTGAGGCGCACCCGCCTCGAGCGCTGCACCTTCAACGGAGTGGACTTCTCCTACTCGGACCTGCGCGGCCTCAACTTCGACGGAGCCAGCTTCACCAGCGTCAAGTTCGACCAGGCGGCCCTCGAAGGCGTCACGTTCCGGGGTGCGATCCTGCGCGACTGTTCCTTCCGCGCATCGAGCAGGAAGTACTACAAGGCCCTGCGCACCGTGAACTTCGACGGGGCGCGCATGGACAAACTGACCTACGCCGGCCTCAAGAGCTTCAAGGTCGAGCCGTCCAACGTGATCGTCGAGTAGGGAGACACCGGGCATGGACACGTCACCCCTCGCGATTCAGGTCAAGGGATTGCACAAGTCCTACCAGAAGCTGCATGTCCTCAAAGGCGTGGGCTTCGCGGTGGCCAGCGGGAGCATCTTCGCGCTGCTCGGCTCCAACGGTGCCGGCAAGACCACGGTCGTACGAATCCTCACCACCCTGCTCAAGCCGGATGGTGGCACGGCAAGCGTCGGGGGATTCGACGTTCTGTCCCAGCCGGCGCGGGTCCGGGAATCGATCAGCCTGACCGGGCAGTTCGCCGCGGTCGACGAGATCCTCACCGGCCGGGAGAACCTGATCATGCTGGCCAGACTGCGGCAGGTGAAGGACCCCCGCCGGGTCGCGGACGACCTGCTCGAACGATTCGGCCTCGCCGATGCCGCCGGCCGCAGGGTGTCGGGCTACTCGGGCGGCATGCGCCGCCGCCTCGACATCGCGATGAGCCTCGTCGGAGACCCGCCGATCATCTTCCTCGACGAGCCGACCACCGGACTCGATCCGGAGGCCCGCATCGACGTGTGGCAGGAGATCCAGAATCTCGCGGCCGCTGGGACGACGGTCTTCCTCACCACCCAGTACCTGGAGGAGGCCGAGAAGCTGGCCGACCAGATCGCGATCCTGCACGACGGCACGATCATCGTCTCCGGCACGTTGGCGGAACTGAGAAGGCTGCTCCCTCCCGCCAGGGTGGAGTACGTGGAACGGCAACCCACCCTGGAGGAGATCTTCCTGGCGACCGTCGGAGGCGGTAGGACTCCCAGCAGCGACGAGGAGGAGCAGCGATGACCACGCGTGTTCTCAGCGACACGGGAGTGATGCTCGGGCGTTCCCTGCGACACGTCACCCGCAGCATGGACACCATCATCACGGTCACGATCATGCCGATCGCGTTCATGCTGCTGTTCGTCTACGTGTTCGGCGGCGCCATCCAGTCCGGGACCGACAACTACACCACCTATCTGCTGCCCGGCATCCTGCTCATCGCCATCGCGAGCGGCGTCTCCTACACCGCCTTCCGACTGTTCAGCGACCTGCAGAGCGGCATCTTCGAACGGTTCCACTCCATGCCGATCGCACGATCGTCCGTGCTGTGGGGACACGTGCTGACCTCGCTGGTGTCAAACGCCATCTCCGTGGTGATCATCGTCCTGGTGGGGCTCCTCATGGGCTTCCGCTCATCGGCAGGAGTGCTGGCCTGGCTCGCCGTCGCCGGGATCCTGGCGCTGTTCACCCTCACGTTGACGTGGGTGGCGGTGATCGCGGGCCTGGGGGCGTCCTCGACGGACGGTGCCACCGCCTTCTCCTACCCGATCATCTTCCTGCCCTTCGTGAGCTCGGCGTTCGTCCCCACCGACACGATGCCCGGGCCGGTGCGGGCCTTCGCGGAGAACCAACCGGTCACCTCGATCGTCAACACGATCAGGGCGTTGCTGGAGCAGCAGCCGGTCGGCGGCGACATCTGGGTCGCGCTCGGCTGGTGCGTCGGCGTCCTCGTCGTCGCCTACGCGTTCGCCATGGTGGCCTACCGGCGCAGAATCGCCTGAACACCAGGATTGCCGGCGAGCCGGCCCGATGAAGCTTGCTCCGAGGTCATCCGGGCTGCTGGCGCGCTTCTCGGTCCGGTTCGGCTGGCACGGTTGCTGTACTTCGCTGCTGTACTGCTGGCGTCGGCCGGTGTACTTCGCTGGTCCAGCCAAGGAAGCGGCGGTGCAACACGCCCGCCGGTGTCCAGGGCATGTCCTCGGTGGCTTGGACGAGGTAGGAGCCGAGGTAGAGGTGCAGCGATACCGGAGCATCGGCGTACTCCGCCCGTAGTTCCCGCTTCCGGGTGGGGCAGGGCCAGGGCAGGCAGCAGCCTCCGCAGCTCCAGATCGGCATGACCGGGCCGTGGGTGGTCACCGCACACCCTTTAGGAAGCGCGCGGTGATCGTCCGGGCCTGCCGGCTGGTCGCCCAGTCCACCTGCCAGCACGGGTACGGGGCCAGCCGCGACCACCATGCACGGCAGCCGACGCACATGCCATCGAGCCCTCGGATGTGTACGGCCAAGATCGCTTGCTCATGATCGTGTTTCACCGCGCCTCCTCTCCTGGCCAGTGGCCACGGTTGATGGGGATGCGGTGCCGGGCGTGGCAGGGCAGTGCGGCTCCGCAGCGGCAGATCTGCCGCCACTTCCGCCAGGACCAGACCGGCCGGTGTCGGCGGGCAAGGGTGAGCGCGGTCGCGAGTAGGTACTCCTCGTACGGGACGTGTCGTCTGCTCGGAGTCGTCCGGCCGAGATCGCCGGCCGCCATTGGGTTCACCGCTGATCCGCCTGCACGTCCTGCGCCGGCGCGTGGTTGCTTTCGGATCGCCGAAGCTGTGCTGCGAGATCGAGTAACCGCTGTTGCGCCGCTGCGTGCTCGGCGTCCTGGTGCCGCTGCCCTCTCCCCGGCGGTGGTGGTGGCTCGTGCCGCCGGAGCAGCCACCGCACTGACAGGTAAAGGTGGCGTCGCATCGTCACGACCCTGTCCCCGGTGGGAAAGGCGCGAAGGCGAACCCTGCCGGGGCTTCAGAGCGGTAGACGGCGCGCGGCCTCATCCCGTCCCGCAGGTCATCGGCATCGAAGTTCATGTCCGAGACGGTCCCGCTAACTGGGATGCGGCGGCCATGTCGACTGGTCATGTCACGGTGACATGAGCGGACTCGATCTGCCAGTACGCCGGCCGTAGGCTCCAGGTTGAGCACCATGGGTAGTCACCTGACAACGCTGGGAGCCGTTGTGCTGCTCGATCATCTTCGGATACCCGACAACCTCTGGTCGCGCGAGGACATACATGTGGTCTTGGCCGCCCGCGATATCGGTGCACTGTTCCGGCTGCTTGCCCGGCATACCGGCGCGAGCCAAACCCGCATCGGAGCGGCAGTCGGCCTGGAGCAGGGCTACGTCAGCCGGATCATCGCCGGCCGACGGGTGACGTCAATCGACGTGCTGGAGCGGATCGCCAACGGCTGCGGCATGCCTGACGAAGCCCGGATGGCGCTCGGCCTAGCGCCTCGCCAGCGGGCACATCTCCCGGACACGGCCGATAACCCCCGCAGCCGGCACATTGATGCGCCGGCCAACCGGTCATGGCGCGATGATGTCCGAGCCGCGGCGCAGCTATGGGAAGGCGACGTGAACCGTCGAGAGATGCTTCGCCAGACAGTGTTCAGCTCCACCGCATACACCCTGCCCGCCCTGCGCTGGTTCACCGCCACCATGTCGCAACCCGTCGAGCAGGAGGGCCACCGAGCAGTCGGTCAGCCCGACATCGACACCATTCGCCAAATGACGGCCACCTATCGGCGACTGGACAACCAATACGGTGGCGGGCACGCCCGCAACAACGTCACCCGCTTCCTTCACCACGAGGTGGCGCCCTTGGTGACCGAGGGCCGCTACGCTCCGGCGACTGGCCGCAAACTGCTCACCGCCGTGGCCGAGCTGACTCAGCTCGCCGGGTGGCAGGCGTACGACATGGCCGAACACGGCCTCGCCCAGCGCTACCTCACCCACGCCCTCGACCTCGCTCGAACGGCCGACGACGCCGGCCTGGGTGCCGAGATCCTCGCCGCGATGAGCCACCAGGCCACCTACCTCGGCCATACCACCACCGGCGTCGACCTCGCCCGGGCCGCCGGGCGGGCCGCACACCGGGCCGGAATCACCGTGCTGACCGCCGAAGCGCTGGTCATGGAAGCTCACGCCCACGCCGCCGCCCGCGACGAACACGCCTGCGCCACCGCACTGCACCAAGCGGAACAGGCCCTCGACCGCGCCGACCGCAGCAGCGACCCGCAGTGGCTCGGATACTTCGACGAGGCGTATCTGTCAGCTAAATTCGGCCACTGCTTCACCGCACTCGGCCGGCACCGCCACGCTGAACGTTTCGCCACCCGCTCGCTGCGGATGGACGAACGCTACGTGCGAGGAAAAGCCTTCAATCTCGCCCTCCTGGCCACCATCCAGGCCCGCCACGGCGAACCCGACCGCGCCAGCGCCGTCGGTGCGCAAGCCCTCACCCTGACCACACAACTACGGTCGGCCCGCGCCGTCGGCTATGTCCGTGACCTACAAACGGACCTCCTGGCGCACCGCAGCCGGCCAGCCGTGCGGCACTTCATCGCCCGCGTCGACGCGACCCTTGGGCGTCGCCGCTGACTACAACTCGCCCCGGGCCTTACGTGCGACCAACTCCAATACCGCGATCACCGTACCGGCGCCCACGATCTCACCCTGGGAGACGAGCTGCCGCGCTTCCTCCAACGGAATCCAGGCCACTCGTTCCGCCTCGTTGAGATCCACCGGTGCGCCGACGTGCTCGGCGCTCCTGGCAAGGAACAGCAGGTTCTCCGCGTCCGCGGTCGCCACCCATGGTTGGAACGACAGCATTGGCTCCACCGCCCCCGGACGCCACCCGGTCTCCTCCTCGGCCTCCCGGACCGCACATGCCGCTGGCTGCTCCCCACCATCGACGTAGCCACCGGGCAGCTCCCACACCCACCGATCGAACACGAATCGGTGCCGCCGCATCAGCAACAGGCGCTCCTGGCCGTCAAGCACAGCGACCATCGCCGAGCGGGGGGCGCGGATCACGTACTGCTCGAAGCGAACCCCATCGGGCAACTCCACATCGGCAACGCTCAACCGCGCCCGCCGGCTACCGTCCACCACCCGCTCACCGTGGATCGTCCACCGCGTCGAACCGATGCCCTGTTCCTCCGCCATCCGGCCAGTATCCGACGAACGTCTCCGTCACCGCCGTACGGCACCCACCGAATCGGCCTGGTGCATGACGAACCCGGCCGGGTGGATGCGGACCGAAGTTGTCGGCTGCTGGGGACTGGTAGCGGCTCGTGTCGGCAAGCAGGTGCGCGTTGCCGTCGGTCGACATTCGACACCGACCCCGATCTGAGCTCCTGCTGCCTTCTCGCTGCCTCACGCTGCCCGACGCCTCGTTTACAAGGCGTTTTCGGCCTGAGTCGTAGCGTTCGCTGAGGGGCACGACGTCCACAACAGGCCGACGGTTCGTACGACGACGTCCGCCCCTGGTCGTAGGGGTTAATGTCAGCCGTTGACGTCAACGGCCACGTGGCGGCAGCGAGAAGGCATGATCGGCAGCATGAGCAGCGTCCCCTCCCGGCTGTCCGTCGTCACCCTCGGCGCGGGCGACATCAGCACCCTGCGCTCGTTCTACCGCGCACTGGGCTGGCCCGAACTACCAACCAGCGATGACGGATGGGCCGCCTTCCAACTTGGCGGGGTTCTGCTCGCG
>NZ_JBFAMU010000200.1:0-8860 GCF_040656655.1 Micromonospora sp. NPDC049799 | reverse complement strand
GCCGGCCGGTTCCGCCGCGGCGTCCGGCCCGGCCCACAGCCGGCGTACGCCGTCGAGCATGTGGGCCCGCAGCACCTCGTCGGGTACGTCGAGGAAGAACACGATCGGGTCGCTGCACATCGCGATCGCCTGGACGGCGCGGACCCGCTCGCGGAGCCCGGCGTCCGGGCCGGCGGCGATCTCGTTGGCGCGCATCGCCACCCACATCAACCGGTGGTACGTGTCGCCCCGGGTCACCAGCGCGAGGTCGTGGTACAGCATGCCCAGCGGCCGGCGGTGCGCGAGCATGGTGTCCACCCAGCCCTCGACCAGCGTCCGGCGGGCCCGTTCCGGTGGCAGCGTCTCGGCGGCGTCCAGCAGCTTCTCCAGGTCGGCGAGCAGCGGCTCGACCAGTGCGGTGAGCAGGTGCTCCTTGGTGGGGAAGTGGTAGAGGATCGCCGCCTTGGTCAGCCGCAGCCGCTCGCCGATCTGGCGCAGCGAGGTGCGCTGGTATCCGTGCTCGGCGAAGAGGTCGAGGGCGGCGCGCAGGATGCGGCTGCGGGTGTCTTCGCCAGGTTCGCCGGTCATGTCCACCAGGGTAGTGCGCCCTGACCATCGGTCAGTACAGTGAGGGTCGTCGGCACCGCATCGGCAGGAGGCGTCATGCCCGTCATCTCGATCGAGCACCTGGTCAAGACCTTCGGCGCGGTCCGCGCCCTCGACGGGCTCGACCTGCGGGTCGAGGCGGGGGAGGTGCACGGCTTCCTCGGGCCCAACGGCGCGGGCAAATCCACCACCATCCGGGTCCTGCTCGGCCTGCTGCGCCGCGACGCCGGCGAGGTGCGGGTGCTCGACGCCGACCCGTGGCGGGACGCGGTGGCCCTGCACCGCCGGCTCGCGTACGTGCCGGGCGACGTGAGCCTGTGGCCCAACCTCTCCGGCGGCGAGGCGATCGACCTGTTCGGCGCGCTGCGCGGCGGGCTGGACCGGCGCCGCCGCGACGAGCTGCTGGAACGCTTCGTGCTGGACCCGACCAAGAAGTGCCGCGCGTACTCCAAGGGCAACCGGCAGAAGGTGGCCATCGTCGCGGCCCTCGCCACCCCCGTCGAGCTGTACGTGCTGGACGAGCCCACCTCCGGCCTGGATCCGCTGATGGAGGCGGTCTTCCAGGACGAGGTCCGGCAGCTCGCCCACTCCGGGGCCACCGTGCTGCTCTCCAGCCACGTGCTCGCCGAGGTCGAGGCGCTCTGCGACCGGGTGAGCATCATCCGCGAGGGGCGCACCGTCGAGTCCGGCACGCTGACCGAGCTGCGCCACCTGGCCCGCACCACGGTGACCGTGCAGACCGCCCGACCGCTCACCGGCGTCGAGGCGCTGCCCGGCGTGCACGAGGTCCGGGCCGTCGACGGCCGCACCAGCCTGGAGGTGGAACCGGCCCACCTGGACACGCTGCTCGCCCACCTCGTCGGGTTCGGCGTGACCGCCCTGACCAGCGCCCCGCCCACCCTGGAGGAGCTGTTCCTGCGGCACTACGGCGACGCGTCCGCGAACGGGCACCGGGCCGGGGCGGGTGCGCGGTGAACGGCCTCGCCGGCACCGGCCGACTCACCCGGCTCGCCCTGCGCCGCGACCGGATCCGCCTGGCGCTGTGGGTGCTCGGCACCCCCCTGCTCGGCCTCGCGCTCGCCGCCAGCGTCACCGGCATCTACCCCGACGACTCCAGTCGCCTCGGGTACGCGCGGACCTCCGCCAGCAGCGTGGTCGCCCGCGCCTTCAACGGCCCGATCGTCGGGCCGGACCTCGGCGCGGTGGTGGTCGCCGAGACGTACGTGACCCTCGCCCTGCTCGTCGCGCTGCTGAGCACGTTCGCCGTGGTCCGGCACACCCGGCAGAACGAGGAGACCGGGCGTGCCGAGCTGCTCGGCGCCGCCGTCGTCGGCCGGTACGCGCTGCTCGCCGCCGCCCTGCTGGTCGTCGTCGGCGCCAACGTGGTGACCGCCGTGCTGCTCGCCCTGGGCTTCGTCGCCTCCGGCCTGCCGGTCGCCGGGTCGGTCGCCGCCGCGCTGGCGATCGGCGGCGTCGGGGTGGCGTTCACCGCCGTCGCCGCCGTCACCGCGCAGCTCTCGGTCACCTCCCGGGGCGCCAACGCCCTGGCCGCCGCAGGAGTCGGCGTCGCCTTCGTGCTGCGCGCCGCCGGGGACGTGCTCGGGCGGCAGACCGACGACGGGCTGCGGGTGGAGAGCGCGTGGCCGTCCTGGCTCTCCCCGATCGGCTGGGGCAACCAGGTGCGGGCCTTCGGCGGGGAACGCTGGTGGGTCCACGCGTTGCCGGTGGCGCTGCTGGCCGCCGCAGTCGCGCTCGCCGTCCTCCTCGCCGGGCGGCGCGACCTCGGCGCCGGCCTGTTCGCGGCCCGCCGTGGCCCCGCGCGGGCGGCATCCGGGCTGCTCGGCCCGGCCGGCCTGGTGTGGCGGCTGCACCGGGGGGCGCTGCTCGGCTGGGCGGTCGCGGTGGCGGTGCTCGGCTTCTCGATGGGCGTCGCCGCCGACGAGGTCAACGACATGGTCGGCGAGAACCCGGCGGCCGCCGAGGCGATCGCCCAACTCGGCGGCGGAGCGAACCTGGTCGACGCCTTCCTCGCCGCGATGCTCGGGCTGTTCGCGCTGACCATCGGCGCGTACGTCGTGCAGGCGCTGCTCCGGACGCGCGGTGACGAGACCGACGGGCTGCTGGAAGCGATCCTCGCCACCGCGGTGGATCGCATCCGTTGGCTGACCACGCAGGTCCTGGGCGCGATCCTCGGCGCGGCCGCCCTGCTGCTGCTCGCCGGTGCCGCCACCGGCCTCGGCTACGGCGTGGTGGCCGGCGACCCGCTGGGCCGCACCGCCTCGCTGGGCGGTGCCGCCCTCCTGCGGCTGCCCGCGCTGCTGGTGGTCGCCGGTGTGGTGACCCTGCTGGTCGGGCTGGCGCCGCGCTGGTCGGTGGCGCTGTCCTGGTCGGCGCTGATCGGGTTCCTGCTGCTCGGGCAGCTCGGCGCGGTACTCGACCTGCCGCAGGTCGCCCTGGACCTCTCGCCGTACACCCACGTGCCGTCGGTGCCCGCGGTCGACGTGGCGGTGCCGCCCCTGGTCGCCCTGACCGGGGTGGCGGCGCTCCTGCTGGCGGCCGGCCTAGCCGGCTTCCGCCACCGCGACGTCCCCAGCTGAGGCGGGCGTGGTGCTCCTTGATCGGTGACGCTGTGGCGATTCGACACGCCGAGAGTTCTACTGCTGAGCCGTCACCGATCGGTGTGCCCTAGCAGACCGACGCCGGTTATGGGAGGTGTCCACAGGGGCGCTACCTGTCCACAGGCGTCGACGTGGTGGTGGCGGGACGACGGGGGCGGCCGGGACGCTGCGAGGCGTGAACCCGGTGCTGCGTGACCTCGTCGATCGGCAGGGCGGACTGGTGACGCGAGGGACGGCCTGCCAGGTCCTACCGGAGTGGACACTCGAACAGGCCTGCTCGAGCGGCAGTCTGCTCCGGGTGCTGCCCGAGGTGTTCGTGGACCCGCGTCTGCTGGAGGTCCCACCACCCAGCACGGATCGCGTACCACTGATCGGCCGTCTGGCTCCGGACGCGGCGCACCGAGCGGCGCTCGCCTGGGCGGACGGGCGTGCCGTCCTCAGCCATGTGAGCGCGCTCCAGGTGTGGGGGCTGCCCGGCCGCTCCACCGGTGCTCCGCTGCACCTGAGCGCCCCCGCGGCGGCCGGCATCCGCAGCCAACCGGGCGTCCTGGTACACCGGTACCACAATTTCCTGCTCGAACCGCCGTGCGTGGTGGAGCGACGTGGCCTGCCCGTGACCCGGCTGGAGCGGACGCTTGTCGACTCCTGGCCGCTGCTGGCGTCCGCCGACCGACGCGCGCCGGTGATCCGGGCCGTCAACGATCGGCTGACCACCCCCGAGCGCCTGGCCGGCGCACTGGCCGTCGCGCCGAGGCTGACCGGTCGCGCGGAGCTGCGGACGCTGCTGACGCGGCTCGCCGAGGGATGCCGCAGCCCCTTGGAGATCTGGGGCCACGAGCGTGTCTTCACCGGCCCGGGGATGCCGGCGTTCCGCCGTCAGGCGCGGGTCCGGGTCGGTCGACGCACCATGTACCTCGACCTGTTCGCCGAGCGTGAACGGGTCGACATCGAACTCGACGGCGCGACGACCCACGGCGACCCGCGGCAGCGTGAGATCGACCTGCGCCGCGACGCCCTGCTCGCCACTGCCGGGATCCTCACGGTCCGCTTCGCCCACCGCCGCCTGGTGCACGAGCCGGACGAGGTACGCCGGGAAACCCGGGCCATCCTCGCCAGCCGACGGTGATCCGGGTAGGGCCGGGATCCGGTGCAACCGGGGCGGTGCGCCGGGTAGGCGCCGGGTCGGCTCAGTCGGGCTGCGAGTCCTGCTCGGCCGTTGCCGCCGAGGTGTCCGACGGGCGGGGTGACGGCTGTCGCGGCAGCACGTCGGCGTCGGTGAGCGGCTCGAACAGGTCCTGGTGACTGCGACGCTGACGCAGAAGCTCGGCGGTCCACCCGGCGGCGGAGCGCTCCTCGGCGCGCAGGTGCTCCCGTGCCCGGCGGTGCTCCTCGTCGACGGTTGCCGACCCGGCACCGCCGGGCGACTCGGCGACCTCGTCCAGGATCGACGCCCACCGCCGGGTGAGCTGCTCGGCGTACCGGGCCCGGCGCAGGTACTCCTCGTACTGGCACTCCAGCCGGACCCGCCGCTCCCAGTACGGCTGGAGAGTTCGGCGGACCCGCTCGTCGAGCCGTACCCAGGCGTCGGGCTGGCACGTCACGAGCACGTCGCCCCGCTCGTACGGCCAGGGATCCTGGGTGCGCAGGAGGCGCTGCACCTCCACCTCCAACTCGCCGGCCCGGTGCGGCGGGGTTGCGCGGGACCGCTGCGCCACGAAGTGGGTCAGACGCTCCACCGCCTGGGGCGTGAAGTACCGGGCGTACCAGGCCAGGAGGTCCGGGCGCAGGCCCCGGGCGGACCAGGTGAAGGCGGCGTGCACGGTGAAGGTGAACACGTGGCCCTGCGCGGGCACGATGATCGGCTCGCTCACCTTCCGCCGTTCGGTCAGCTCCTCGGGCGGGGAGGGGGACGGGCGGGCGGCCTGCACCTTCCGGACCGTGTCGGCCAGGTGGTGCAGGAGGAATTTCAGCGCCGCCAGTGCACCGGCGCCCGCCGTCTGCGCGGCTGCCCGAGCGCGGTCGATCCACAGGTGGTGACGCTTCGGCGGTGGAGGCTCCGCGGCGTCGGTCATGTCCCCCTCCTCGTCGCGGACCACCACCGCCTCGCGGCGGGAAGGCGGGCGGCTTCGACTCGGCCCGGTCGTCAGGCGGTCGGCTCGTGAGGGGGAACGGCCGACTGTGCACGGCGGTGGTACGTCGTCGACGTGCCGCCGGTGCCGCCCGCCCACGCTAACAGGGCGACGAGGTCGACACCGGCAGCCGCACGGGCGCGTATCGCGCCCCGTCCAACAGGCTTCGCTACTGTCCCGCTCGACATCGTCCGTGATCAGACCGGCATCCGCCGGAGGTGCGTCGCCCGCCGCGCCGGTTCTCCGCTCGCGGGGCGTAGGCCGGCGAGCTGGACGTAGACCTCGCGCCTGGCGGTTGCCCGGCCGCTTCGGTCGAGGACGTAGCCGGTCAGCCAGATCCAGCCGGCGTAGGTCGGCTGCTCGGAGGCGGCGACGACGCGGAAGGTCAGCGCCCGGCTGCCGGCGAACTGCACCGAAGCCCGGCCGTCGATACGGAGCAGGTCCCCGGGCCGCGGGCGCACCGTTACCAGTGGACGGAGTTCGGTGAGCGGCATTCGCGGGCGTGCAGGGTCTGCCAGTCGCGCAGGGCCCGCCTGGTCCGAGCGTTCTCCTGGGTGAGCAGCCGTACCGCCTCAGCGAGCATGCCCAGCTCTTCGGCCACCCGGGCCTGGAACTCGCGTACCTCCAGGGGGTCGACGCCGCGCCGGCGCGCGGCGAACTCCCGGGTCCGCACCTCGTGCGGCGTCAACCGGCCTGGGTAGCCGGCCGGCCATGGCTGGCCACCTCGATACACCTGAGCCACCACGGTCCTTTCTGGACAGGCGGAAGCGCGAGAGCTCCCGGCAGGGGGTTGGGAAGGCAGGTCGTCCGGTGGGGTCGGGACGGGCATGCACACCCGTCCCGACCAGGGGGATGAGCCGAACTCGTTGCCACGCGAGGAGCGGCTCGCGATCAAACATATATGCCTAAGTAGCCGGATGGCAACGGTCGGTTGTCCGACGCGTGCGTGTCGTGATCAAATTGGCGTGCCACGCAAGGAGCGCCATGCCACAGACACCGGACTACATCCGGATCTCCGACGAGATCATCAAAGACCTTCGCAACGGGAAGGTGCGGCCGGAGGACAAGCTGCCCTCGATTGCCGAGATGGCCGACCGCTTCGCGGTCAGTTCGTCGACCATCCAGATGGTCTACATCCGACTCGAGGCTTTGCGGGTCATCCGGCGGCAGCAGGGCAAGGGCGTCTTCATCACCGATCCGAAGACCTGGATGCGGGAGCCCTGACCACTCGCACTTGATCCCGACCGGCCGGTGTCGGAGGGCTTATCCCAGAGGCAAGATCGTTGGGATGAAGGCGTTCGTCGGCGTGACGGACCCGACGTAGTGCCGCTTCCTGGCTCGAATGGCATCTCGACAGCGTGTTCAAGGCCGCCTGAGTCGACTCAGTTCGGGTGGGGCGGCTGGTCGAGGATCGCGCTGAAGCGCTCCTCGGCGAGGTCGAGCTGGTCGAGGATGTGCCGCTTCACCGGCGCCGACAGCGGCGTGTCCGGCCGGGTGACGAGGTCACGGAAGACCGGCACCAGGGGGCGGTACTTGCGGGCCGACGACACCACCTTCGGCCCGACGGTGTAGACGACGCCCACCCCGTTGTCGGTGAAGTCGGAGACCTTGATGACCCGCGCCCAGGGCTCCCGGTCGAGGCTTGCCGCCACGTGCTCCCGGTACTGGGTGTGCTTGTCCCGCCCCGGGTCGTACGCCGGGTTGGTGACCGCGCCGACCAGCCGGGCGACCCGCGGGCCGAACCGGTCGGCGAGGGCGGCCAGCGCGGCGGCCGTACGGTCCGCGCCGGGCCGGTCGGCGGCCAGCTCGTCGGGGTGGTCCTCGACGGCGTCGTGCAGCAGGCCGGCGACGATCACGTCGACCTCGCGTACCCGGTAGTGGTGCATCATCCGGATCGACACCCGCAGCAGGTGGTTGAGGTACGGCTCACGGACCCGCCGGTCGTCGCGGTGCAGGTCGGCGGCGAGGTCGAGGGCCTCGGTGAGGCGTGCCCGCGCCGGCTCGTCGAAGGCGCGGACCTCCAACCGGAACCGGGCCAGGAGGCCCGGCTCACCGTGGATCTCGGTGATCGCGTGCATCGGCATGGTGGCGAGGTGCGCGGGGAACTCCATGGCCCACTTATAGCCGATCTTCACCATCCCACGGCCGCTGCGGTCCACCTTCCGACGCACGCCGGGGGCAGCGAGGAGCGGCTCAGCCGGTGCCGGTGACGCGCTTGACCAGGCGTACGGTGGTGCCGTCGGCGGTGCCGTCCACGGTGGTCTCGTCCATCAGCCGCGCCATGATCAACCGGCCGCGTCCCCGGACGGTGTCGGCCGGGTCGACCGTCTCCCGCCAGCCGCCGGTGTCGCTCACCAGCACCTCCAGCCGGTCGGCCCGCAGGCGGCCCCGGACGGTGACGGTGGCGCCCGACGCGAACCGGCAGCCGTGCTCGATCGCGTTCGCGCACGCCTCACCGGCCGCGATCAGCACCGCGTCGATGTCGGAGTCGGCGATGCCGAGGCCGGCCAGCCACCGGCGCAGCGCCTCCCGCATGGGCGCGAGCTGCGCCGGGTCGGCGGTCAGCGCGGCGGCGAAGACCGCCGGCTCGCGGTGCCGGTAGATCAGCACCGCCACGTCGTCGTCGCGGCCGTCGGGAAGCAGGTCCCGGACCATCCGGTCGGCCAGTACGCCTTCCGGCAGCTCGCGGCCCTCGGCGAGTACGCCGACCGCCCGGGCGATGCCGGCGTCGATCAGCTCCCGCCGCCGCTCCACCAGACCGTCGGTGTAGAGGAGCAGCGTCGAGCCCGGGTGCAGGTGGGCGCCGGCCTCGGGTCGTCCGCGGACCGCCACGCTGGCCAACGGCACCGACCCGGCACCGTGGAGGAGGTCCGTCGAGCCGTCCGGATGGGCGAGGATGGCCGGCGGATGCCCGGCCGACGAGTACCGCACCACGCCCAGCGCCCGGTCGATGATCGCGCAGAACACGGTGGTGCAGTGACCGCCGGGGACCAGCCGGGCGAAGTCGTCGAGCGCGGACAGCACCTCCGCCGGGCTCTTCGCCTGCAGCAGCAACGCTCGGCACGCGCTGCGCAGCTGACCCATGACGGTCGCCGCGGGCAGGCCCCGCCCGACCACGTCGCCCACCACCAAGCCGACCAGGTCGCCCGAGAGCGGCACCACGTCGTACCAGTCGCCGCCCACCTCCAGCGGGCGGACCGCCGGCTGGTAGCGCACGGCGAACCCGGCCGGCAGGTCCACCGGCCCCAGCATGGCCCGCTGCATGGCCAGGGCCACCGTGCGTTGGGTCTCGAAGGCGCGGGCCCGGACCAGCGCCTGCGCCAGCGCCCCGCAGAGCTGCCGCACCAGCGGGCGGTCGACGGTCGACGGCGGGCGTGGCGGCGACAGCTCCAGCCAGAAGCCACCCGGGGAGCCACCCGGTTCGAGGCGCGCCCCGAGACCGGTCACGTCTCCCGCGTCGTCGTGGGTCAGCTCGGGCTCGCCGTCGGTGCCGAGCCGGTCCAGGCGTTGCCGCAGCGGCCCGGTGAG
>NZ_JBFAMU010000199.1:0-8878 GCF_040656655.1 Micromonospora sp. NPDC049799 | reverse complement strand
GAACGACGGGCGCAGCGGCCGGTCGATCAGGCGGCAGGTGAGGATCGCGTCCTCGCTGGGCCGGCCCTCACGGCGGAAGAACGAGCCGGGGATCCCGTCCGTCCCGTGCCGACCAGGGATCGCGCACCGGCCACGGCATCACCCCCGGCGACCGTCGCGCCGTCGGGAAGCGCGCCGGAGCCGACCGGGGCCGCGCTGCTCACCACGTGCCTGGGCGTGGCTTCGCTTCCGCTGGTGGACCCGCTCCTGTGCGTACGGCTCTGAGCGGGCGGAACAGGACGGCGAGGACGATCGGCCCGCGAACGGGCGGCCGGACCACCGCGTTGCCGTAACGGTCGCGACCTTTCCCGTTCGGGGTGGCTTCCGCTCCCGCGGACCGGGTAATCCGTCGCGCCCCGTCGCTGATGTCGTGGCCACGACGACACCGGCGTGGGGCGCAGGGGTCCCGACGGGAGAAGCCGGGACCGTGGGGGGAAGGAGCGGGTCATGAAGTACGAGCAGTTGATCTCCACGGTGCGGCAGCGCGCCAACCTCAGCGACGAGGAGGCCGCACGGTCCGTCCAGGCCGTCCTGTCGGTGCTCGGCGAACGACTCGCCGGACGCGAGGCCGACCATCTCGCGGCACAGCTACCGGATCGGGTCGACCGGTACGTCACGCGCAATCCGCAGGGCCGGCGGTGGGACGTCGGCGATTTCCTGCGGATCGTCGGCGAGCGGGAGCAGTGCGCGGACGCGGACCTGGTCCGCCAGCACGCGCAGGCGGTGCTGCGCACCGTCGCCGACGCGCTGGACGACGACGAGCGTGCCGACCTGCTCGCCCAGCTTCCCGGCGGCATCGTCGATCTCTTCGGTGTCCCCACCCCGCGCGGTTGACACCACCCGCGCCGTCCTGGGACCACCGCACCCGCACCCGCCTCCCCGGAGGCGGGTCTCGTGCCTGCCGTCGCCCGGTCACCCGTCGGCGGCCCCGGCCCGGGGCTTCACCCAGTCGAAGGTCCGCTCCACCGCCCGCCGCCAGTTGTCCCGTTCCTCCGCGCGGACCGCGTCGTCCATCTCCGGCACCCAGCGGGCGGCCGGGTGCCAGTTGCGGCGCAACCCCTCCAGGTCGGGCCAGTAACCGACCGCCAGCCCGGCGGCGTACGCGGCGCCGAGGGAGACCGTCTCGGCGACCATCGGGCGCACCACCGGCACCGCGAGCACGTCGGCGACGAACTGCATCAGCAGGTTGTTGGCGGTCATCCCGCCGTCCACCCGCAGCCCCGTCAGCGTCAGGCCGGAGTCGGCGTTCATCGCGTCGACCACCTCGCGGGTCTGCCATCCGGTGGCCTCCAGCACCGCCCGGGCCAGGTGCCCCTTGGTGATGTACGAGGTGAGCCCGACGATGACCCCGCGTGCCTCGCTGCGCCAGTGCGGCGCGAACAGCCCGGAGAAGGCCGGGACGATGTAGCAGCCGCCGTTGTCGTCCACCGTCCGGGCCAGTGTCTCGATCTCCGGCGCGCTGCTGATCAGCTCCAGCCCGTCGCGGAACCACTGGACCAGGGAACCGGTGATCGCGATGGACCCTTCGAGGGCGTAGACCGCCGGTTCGCCGGCGATCTGGTAGCCGACGGTGGTGAGCAGACCGTGTCGGGAGTTCACCGGCTCCGTACCGGTGTTGAGCAGCAGGAAACCGCCGGTGCCGTAGGTGCACTTGGCGTCGCCCGGCGCGAAGCACGTCTGGCCGAACAGGGCGGCCTGCTGGTCGCCTAGCGCCGAGGCGATTCGCACGCCGGGCAGGACGGCGGTCGCGGTGCCGTACACCTCGGACGAGGAGCGGATCTCGGGCAGCATGGCGGCCGGGATGCCGAAGAAGGACAGCAGGTCCGGGGCCCAGGCGAGGGCGTGCAGGTCCATCAGCATGGTGCGGCTGGCGTTGGTCACGTCGGTCAGGTGCAGGCCGCCGTCCGGCCCGCCGGTGAGGTTCCAGATCAGCCAGCTCTCCATCGTTCCGAAGAGCACCTCGCCGCGCTGGGCCCGCTCGTCCAGCCCCGGCGTGTGGTCGAGCAGCCAGCGCAGCTTCGGTCCGGAGAAGTACGTGGTCAGCGGCAGCCCGCACCGCTGTTGGAGGTTCTCCGCGGCGGGCTCCCGGCTCAGCGTCTCCACCAGCGCGTCGGTGCGGGTGTCCTGCCAGATGATCGCCGGCGCCACCGGTGCGCCGGTGCGCCGGTCCCACACCACGGTGCTCTCCCGCTGGTTGGCGATGCCGATCGCGGCGATCTGGCCGGCGGCGATGCCGGCCTGGGCGAGGGCGCGGGGCACCACCTTGCCGACGTTGCGCCAGATCTCCAAAGCGTCGTGTTCCACCCAGCCCGGCCGGGGGAAGTGCTGCTGGTGCTCGCGCTGGGCCACGGAGACGAGGTTGCCCCGGTGGTCGAACACGATGCAGCGGGTCGAGGTCGTGCCCTGGTCGATGGAGACGACGTAGCGGTCGGTCATTCCTCGTCCTCTCTGGCGCGGGTGGCGGGGCAGGGTGGACGGCTCACCAGCGGGCGGCGCCGAGATCCCGGGACACCGCCCGGGCGGCGTCGCGGACGTACGCGACGAGCGACGGGCGTGGCTGGCGTTGTGCGTCGCAGATCCGGTCGACCGGGCCGGAGAGCCCGATGGCGCCCACGACGAGGCCGCCGTAGCCCCGGATGGCCGCGGCGATGCCGGCCTCGCCGAGGGTCATCTCCTCGATCTCGGCGCTCCAGCCGTTCTCCCGGATCCTGGTCAGTTCCCGGGCGAGGTTCCGGGGCGTGACCAGGGTGCGCCGGGTGTACGGCTCGGGTTCGCCCCGCAGGACCGCGTTGGCGGCGCCGACGTCGTAGGCGAGCAGGACCTTGCCGAGCGCGGTGGCGTGCGGGGGCAGCAGGGAGCCGACGTCGAGGGTCTGCAGGGTGTCGTCGGGGCGGAAGACGTGGTGGACCACCAGTACCTTCCCGTCCAGCAGGGTGCCGATGCGGACGGCCTCGCCACTGCGCGCGGCCAGCGGGTCGGCCCAGTTGAGGGAACGGGAGCGCAGTTCGTTGACGTCGAGGTAGCTGGTGCCCAGGTGCAGCAGGGCGGCCCCCAACTGGTACCTGCCCGAGGTCTTGTCCTGCTCGACGAAGCCGACGTCCTGGAGGGTGCGGACGATGCCGTGCGCGGTGCCCTTGGGCAGGTCGAGGGAGCGGGCGATCTCCCCGATGCCGAGGCGGCCGGAACTGCTGGCGAGCAGGCGGAGGATCGCCGCGGCCCGCGCGATGGACTGCACCTGACCCGGCATGGGGCGGAATGCTAGCCACGTTCCCGCGGTCGCAACAGTGTTCGACATTGTCGACCGGGGTTCGTTGACCCGGCCGCGCAGGTTTCCTACGGTTCACCGCACGGTGGCAGCCGGACCCGCATCCCCGCAGAAGGAGAGACTCCGAATGGCTGATTTCGTCGGCGCGGTGGACCAGGGCACGACCAGCACCCGCTTCATGATCTTCGACCACGGCGGCAACGAGGTGGGCCGTCACCAGCTCGAACACCAGCAGATCCTGCCGCGCGCCGGCTGGGTGGAGCACAACCCGCTCGAGATCTGGGAGCGGACCCAGACGGTCGTCCAGACCGCGATGAACGCTCAGGGCCTGGCCGCCGCCGACCTGGCCGCGCTGGGCGTCACCAACCAGCGGGAGACCACGGTGGTGTGGAACCGCCGCACGGGCCGGCCCTACTACAACGCCATCGTCTGGCAGGACACCCGTACCGACCGCATCGCCTCGGCGCTGGAACGCGAGGGCAGGGGCGACGTCATCCGGCGGAAGGCCGGCCTTCCGCCGGCGACGTACTTCTCCGGCGGGAAGATCCAGTGGATCCTGGAGAACGTCGACGGGGTCCGGGAGGCCGCCGAGCGTGGCGAGGCCGTCTTCGGCAACACCGACACGTGGCTGCTGTGGAACCTCACCGGCGGCATCGAGGGCGGCGTGCACGTCACGGACCCCACCAACGCCAGCCGCACCATGCTGATGGACCTGGAGACGCTGGACTGGGACGACGAACTTCTGTCGTTCTTTGACATCCCCCGCGCCATGCTGCCGGAGATCCGGCCGTCGTCCGACCCGCGCTCGTACGGCAGCACGGTGCCGCACGGTCCGTTCACCGGCCCGGTTCCGCTCACCGGCGACCTCGGCGACCAGCAGGCCGCCACCGTCGGGCAGGTCTGCTTCGCCCCCGGCGAGGCGAAGAACACCTACGGCACCGGCAACTTCATGCTGCTCAACACCGGCACCGAGATCGTGCGGTCGAAGGCCGGCCTGCTCACGACGGTCTGCTACCAGTTCGGCGACCGGGCGCCGGTCTACGCCCTCGAGGGCTCGATCGCGGTCACCGGGTCGGCCGTGCAGTGGCTGCGCGACCAACTGAAGATCATCAGTAGTGCCGCGCAGAGCGAGATCCTGGCGCGGCAGGTGGAGGACAACGGCGGCGTGTACTTCGTGCCCGCGTTCTCCGGTCTGTTCGCCCCGTACTGGCGCTC
The DNA here is from genome assembly GCF_040656655.1 of Micromonospora sp. NPDC049799. Lineage (NCBI taxonomy): Bacteria > Bacillati > Actinomycetota > Actinomycetes > Micromonosporales > Micromonosporaceae > Micromonospora > Micromonospora sp. NPDC049799. The sequence continues at coordinate 4,359 of NZ_JBFAMU010000199.1, read as the reverse complement.
CGACGCCCGCGGCGCGATCGTCGGCCTCTCCCGGTTCAACACCGACGCCCACATCGCCCGGGCCACCCTCGAGTCCATCTGCTACCAGAGCCGGGACGTGGCCGAGGCCATGCGGCAGGACTCCGGGGTGCACCTGGAGTGCCTCAAGGTGGACGGCGGCGTCACCGTCAACGACCTGTGCATGCAGATGCAGGCCGACATCCTCGGCGTGCCGGTCAGCCGGCCGGTGGTCGCCGAGACCACCGCGCTCGGGGCGGCGTACGCCGCCGGTCTCGCCGTCGGCTTCTGGAAGGACACCGACGAGCTGCGGGAGAACTGGAACGAGAGCCGACGGTGGCAGCCGGGGTGGTCGCCGGAGCAGCGCGAGACCGGCTACGCCCGGTGGAAGAAGGCGGTGCAGCGGACCCTCGACTGGGTCGACGTCGGCTGACGCCGTACCCCGTTCCCGCACGGCTCCCCCTCGACGGAAAGAGAAGACGGATGCACCCCGCGACACTGTCACCGGCCGCCCGCGAGCGGTCCCTCGCCGCCCTCGCCAGCGGTCAGGAATTGGACGTCCTGGTGATCGGCGGCGGCGTCACCGGCGCCGGCTGCGCCCTCGACGCCGTCACCCGCGGCCTGTCGGTCGGGCTCGTCGAGGCACGCGACTGGGCCAGCGGCACGTCCAGCCGGTCCAGCAAGCTCATCCACGGCGGCCTGCGCTACCTGGAGATGCTCGACTTCGGGCTGGTCCGCGAGGCCCTGCGCGAGCGGGGCCTGCTCCTGCAACGACTCGCCCCGCACCTCGTCCGCCCCGTGCCGTTCCTGTACCCGCTGCGCCACCGCGGCTGGGAACGGTTGTACGCCGGCGCCGGCGTGCTGCTCTACGACACGATGAGCCTGTCCGGCAGCCACGCGCGCGGCGTGCCGGCCCACCGGCACCTGAGCCGCCGAGGAGCGCTGCGCGCCTGCCCGTCGCTGCGGCCCGAGACGCTGGTCGGCGCCCTGCAGTACTACGACGCCCAGGTCGACGACGCACGGCTGGTGACGTTCCTGGTCCGCACCGCCGCCGCGCACGGTGCGCACCCGCTGTCGCGGGCCCGGGTCGTGAGCCTGCTGCGGGAGGGCGCCCGGGTCACCGGCGCGCGGGTGCACGACCTGGAGACCGACCAGGTGTTCGAGGTGCGTGCCCGGCAGGTCGTCAACGCCACCGGGGTGTGGACCGACGACACGCAGGCCCTGGTCGGCGAGCGGGGGCAGGTGCAGGTACGCGCCTCCAAGGGCATCCACCTGGTGGTGCCGCGCGACCGGATCCGGTCCACCACCGGCCTGATCCTGCGCACCGAGTCCAGCGTGCTGTTCGTCATCCCGTGGGGCCGGCACTGGCTGATCGGCACCACCGACACCGACTGGGACCTGGACAAGGCGCATCCGGCGGCGACCGGTCGGGACATCGACTACCTGCTGGAGCGCGTCAACACCATGCTGGCCACCCCGCTGAGCCGCGACGACGTCGCGGGCGTGTACGCGGGTCTGCGCCCGCTGCTGTCCGGGGAGTCCGACGCGACCACCAAGCTGTCCCGGGAGCACACCGTGATCAGCCCGGTCCCCGGTCTCGTGCTGGTGGCCGGCGGCAAGTACACGACGTACCGGGTGATGGCGCGCGACGCGGTCGACGAGGCGGTGCGGGGCCTCGGCGGTGCGGTGCCCGCCTCCTGCACCGACCAGGTGCCGCTGCTCGGCGCGGAGGGCCACGTCGCCCGCTGGAACCAGCGCCGCCGCCTGGCGCAGCAGGTCGGCCTGCACGTGGACCGGGTGGAGCACCTGCTGCGGCGCTACGGCGCCGCCGTCGACGAGGTGCTGGCGCTGCTGCGGGCCGACCCCACGCTCGGCGAGCCGCTCGACGGCGCGGAGGACTACCTGCGGGTGGAGGTCGTCTACGCGGCCTCGGCCGAGGGTGCGCTGCATCTCGAGGACGTGCTCACGCGGCGTACCCACGTGTCGATCGAGAGCTTCGACCGGGGCCTCACGGCCGCCCGGCCCGCGGCGAGGCTGATGGCTCCGGTGCTCGGCTGGGACGACGAGCGGATCGAGCGGGAGGTGGCGCACTACGTCGCACGGGTCGAGGCAGAACGCGCCGCGAACGAGCAGCCGGACGACGCGACGGCCGACGCCGTACGCCTCGGGGCGCCGGAGGTGGTGCCGGCGGTGGCCGTGGCGGCCTGAGCGACCTCCGGCGGGGCGCCGCTACGGGCTGCCGAAGTCCGGCGAACCGGCCAGCAGGCCGTACCCCGTCCTCGACGGCCGGTGGGCGGCGCGGCAGCGGTCCTGTTTCACGCGGTAGAGGCGCTGGTCGGCCACCTGCATCAACGTCTCGAGCGTGTCCCCGTCGTGCGGGGCGGTGGCCCAGCCGATGCTGACGCCGGTGTGCTCGCGCAAGGCCCCGTCGATGCGCGCCGCCACCGTCCGCGCGGTGAGTTCGTGGGCGTCGACCAGGACGGCCACGAACTCGTCTCCACCGATCCGGGCGATGGCGTCGCCGGCGCGCACCGCGTCCCGCGCCGCCGCCACCGTCCGTTGCAGCAGCGCGTCGCCGGCGGCATGGCCGAGACGGTCGTTGACGAGCTTGAAGTCGTCCAGGTCCAGGCACAGCAGGGACACTCCGGGGCGGCGACAGCCCCGGAACAGTGGTCCGGCGAAGTCCGCCAGGCCGCGCCGGTTCAGGGCGCCCGTCAGCGGGTCCAGCGTCGCGAGGGACCGGAGTTGGGAACGCTGCCGCGCCACGATGCGGGCCTGTGTGGCGCAGACCGAGATCAGCACCAGCATCCCGGCGACGTAGAGGAAGACGTGCCCGGGCCGCGTCGGTTGCCCCGCCGCGGCGACGGCCAGGTAGGACCCGACGATGAGCGCCTCCAGCGCGATCAACAGCCGCAGGTGCGGCGTGCGGCTGGCGACGAACACGGCGGTGGTCACGAACCCCAGGGTGGCCGGGGAGGCGGCGCCGCCGTCCCAGTACGCGCCGAGCGCCGCCATGAGGAGTGTGACCAGCAGGATCGTGAACGAGACGAGGTACGCGCTCGCCTTCGTGGTGATCCTCTTCGCCACGCACAGCCCGACCGCGCCGGCCGCCATCCCGCAGCCGTACGCCGCGAGCATGAGGGCCCGGTTCGGCTCGTGCAGCGTCATGAGGCAGTAGACGATGGCGACCCCGTGGGAGCCGACGTGCAACGCCGCGCTGACGGCCATCCGCCGTCGGCGCTCGTTCATCCCATGGTCCACCGCACCCACTGCCCCTTGGCGACGGGTCTGACCAGGTGTCTTCGCACGTCGACATTCAATGGTGTGGGTTAGTTCACAGTCAATAGACCCTCGTGCACAACTGTCCTACCAGGACGAGATCGCACCGAGGGTGGCGCTCGGGATCGCTGAGCGTAGTGGTCGTTCAGTGGTCGGCCGGCGGGATCGACGAAGCCTTGGCCGCGTGCTTGGCCTTCTTCGCCGCCCGCTTCTCCTTCAACGTCTTGCCCTGCTTCTTGACGTTGTTCTTCTGATGCGACTTGTCCGACATGGCTACCCTTCCCTCTCGACGCAAGGATGGTGTTCAGCGGTCGTCACCGCGCGGCCCGCAGGCCGGGCGGCACCCCGCATGTCGACGTCAACGGTCCTGCCTGCTGGCACTCAACTGGTCCAGCTCGTCCCGAACGGCGGCGGCACCGGCCGGCACCACCCGACTCGCGGTCGTGGCGACGGCGTCCTGCATCTCGTCCGCCAGCCAGGCCGAGTGGCCGCCCGCCGCCCGCAACTGCTCCATGCCGGCCCGTCCCAGCACGATGGCGGCCACGAGGTAGCCCCCGGTGAGTCCCGCGGTGGCGAGCCGGCGGGGCAGGAAGGTCTCCAGCAGGCGCAGCACGGTGGTCGAGGCCGCACCGGCTCCCAGGACGAGACACCCTCCGGCGGTGGCGAGCAGCGCCAGGCCGACTCCCGTCGGGCCGGCCGCCCGCATCAGCTGGGTACGTACCTCCCGGACCTCCTCGCGTACCACCTCGGCCACGTCCGCGGCCAGGCGCTCGGTCGGACCGACCGCCCTGCCGGATGCTTCGGGCTGCCTGGCTGCCGCTTCACTCATGGGTCCCCCTCGTCCGCTGCGGGCAGCGACTTACCCGCAAACGTCACCGCCACACCTGCCCGCTCGCGCTCCGGACGGCAGACATCACGGTGCGTGACGGACGGCTCGGACTCAGGTCGAGGGCGACGCGCTCCGGTCGGTACGTGCGGGCACGGCGTTGTCGACGTTGAGCAGGCCGGCGTCGACCACGGCGCGACTCATCGGCCGGGTCAGCTCGGCGAGGCGCGCGCAGCCGTCGGCCCCGAGCACCGCGT
>NZ_JBFAMU010000198.1:0-8881 GCF_040656655.1 Micromonospora sp. NPDC049799 | reverse complement strand
GGTCTCCTCGACTGGGCCGGGCTGCTGGACGTGGTCACCGTCGAGCCCCCGAACGCCTTCGCCGGCTGGTCGCTCGCGGCGGCCTCCGTCTGGCTCCTGGCCGCCCTCGGCACGGACGCCGCGACGCTGCTGTCCGCCGACGGTCCCGCCACCGCCGCCGACCGGTTCGACGCCGTGCTGCTGCCGTTGCTGGTCGGTTTCGTCGCGCAGGTGCTCGTCGGGGCGCTGAGCCACCTGCTGCCGATGGTGCTCGGCGGCGGCCCCGAACCGGTGCGCCGCCGCACCGCCCTGCTGGAGCGGCACGGTCCGCAACGCGTCGCGACCGCCAACGCCGCCCTGGTGGTCTTCGTCCTGCCCACCCCGCCCTTCGTCCGCATCACCACCTCGCTGCTGATCCTCGTCGTGCTGGTGCAGGTCCTCGTACCGGCCGCCCGGGTCCTGCTCACCGCCCGGAGGTAACCCGTGTCCGCGCGCCCCGAGACCCCCGCTGCCCGCCCGCTCGGCGGTGCCGCCGCCGGTCTCGCCCTCGTCCTCGTCGCCGTCCTCGTCGGGGTGGCCGCGCAGCGCGTCTCCGAGGGCGCGCCGGTCCCGGCCGCCGCGTCCGTGGCACCCACCGGACACACCACCACGGTCACCGTGGTCGCCGACGGGATGCGCTTCCACCCCGACCGGATCGACGTGCCACCGGGTGACCGGTTGGTCATCGAGCTGACCAACCGTGACCACCGCCGGCACGACCTCGTCCTCGACTCCGGGGCGAAGACGCCGCCCATCGCGCGGGGCGGCACGCACCGGCTCGACGCGGGCGTGATCGGAGCCGAGACCCGGGGCTGGTGCTCACTGCCCGGCCACCGGCAGGCCGGCATGACCCTGCGGATCGTCCCGACGGGGTCGGCGTCGACGGGACCGGTGGTGGCAGGCTATCCGGCCGAGGCACACGCACCGGCGGCGCCGCACCTCGATGCGATGGCCGTCCCGGGCGTCGCCTTCGTCGCCCGGGACGCCGCCGCGCCGACCACCCCGTCCGGCCGGCTGCACCGGCGCGAGCTGCACGTCAGGGAGATCCAGCGCGAGGTCGCGCCCGGCGTACGGCAACGACTGTGGACCTTCGACGGCACCGTGCCCGGCCCCGTGCTGCGCGGCAGGATCGGCGACACCTTCGAGATCACCCTCGTCAACCACGGCACCGTGGACCACGGCATCGACTTCCACGCCGGCGCCGTCGCCCCGGACGAGGTGATGCGCCCGATCGACCCCGGGCAGCGGCTCACCTACCGTTTCACCGCCACCCGGGCCGGGATCTGGATGTACCACTGCTCGACCATGCCGATGCTGCACCACATCGGCAACGGCATGTACGGAGCGGTGATCATCGACCCGCCCGACCTGCCCCGGGTCGACCGCGAGTACGTCCTCGTACAGTCCGAGCTGTACCTCGGCCCGGACGGCGAGCCCGGCGACCTCGCCAAGATGCAGGCGGAGCGCCCCGACGCCGTCGTCTTCAACGGCTACGTCGCCCAGTACGCCCACCGTCCGCTGCCCGCCCGCGCCGGCGAACGGGTCCGCGTCTGGCTGCTCGACGCCGGCCCCAGCAGGGACAGTTCCTTCCACGTCGTCGGCACCCAGTTCGACACCGTCTACCGGGAGGGACGCTGGGAGAACCGACCGGCCGACCCGGGCGGGTCCCAGGTGCTCGGGCTCGGTCCGGCCGCCGGTGGCTTCGTGGAGATGGTCTTCCCCGAGCCCGGCCACTACCCCTTCGTCAGTCACGTCATGGTCGACGCCGAACGCGGCGCCCGTGGCCTCTTCGAGGTGAGGTGACGCTTCATGTCCACCGCCGTCACGACCGCGCGACCGGTCGACCCCCGCCGTCGGGTCCGTCGTTTCCTGCCGCCGCAGCACGGCGCCTGGGCGATGCTGCTGCTGCCGTACACCGTCGGGATCGTGCTGGTCGGCCCGCGCTGGCCGCACCTGCCGCTGCTGGGTGCCTGGCTGGCCGGCTACCTGCTGTCCTACTACGTCTTCCAGGCCGTCAAGACCCGCCGGCCGGGCCGGTTCGCCGACCAGATGCTGACCTACGGCCTCGTCACGGCGCCACTCGCGGCGGCTGTGCTGATCGCCCGGCCGGCCGTGCTCTGGTACGCACCGGTCTACGCCCTGCTGCTGGCCCTCAACGCCGGGTACGCCTGGCGACGGCGGGAGCGGGCCCTGCTCAACGACCTCGCCTCGGTGGCGCAGAGCTGCCTGCTGGTCTTCGTCGTGGCCACCATCTCCGGGGCGCCCCTCATCGACGTGGCCCCCGCCTTCGTGGCTCTGCTTCTCTACCTCGTCGGCACCGTCCTGTACGTCAAGACCATGATCCGGGAACGCGGGCACCCCGGCTACCTGCGGCTCTCCATCGGTTTCCACGCAGCGGCACTGGTCGCGGCGGCCTGGCTGGATCCGCTGCTCGTGCCGGCCTTCCTGGTGCTCCTGGCCCGCGCCGTGATCCTGCCGCGTAGGCGGTTGCGTGCGGCCCAGGTCGGGATGATCGAGATCGGCTGCTCCCTGGTCGTGCTGACCCTTCTGCTGGTCGCGTTCTGACTCGATGATGCCGCAGGTGAGCGCGCTGGCCGCCTGACCGGGCTGAGCGCGGTCATCGGGGCGGTGCCGGCGCCTCGTCAGGTCTGTCGGCTGCCCGGCGCGCGTCGGCGACCGCGATGCCCAGCAGGACGAGGGAGGCGGTGACAGCGGCGGCCAGCGGGGTGGTGAACATCAGTGGCAGCGCGAGCGCCAGCAGCAGGACGATGCCGACGATCCGGCGGGCGGAGAGACGGTCGAAGACGATGCGTTCCAGTCGGATCCGGCCCAGGAGGAAGAGGGCGGGGCCGCCGAGAATCGTCATCAGCCAGGCAGCCTGCTGGTCGGCGTCGGCCCGCTTCTGTACGACCTCGTGGCCGATGGCGACCAGGAGAATTCCGATGACCATGATCATGTGGGCGGCACCGGTCCGCCGTCCGATGTCCAGCCGGTCCCTGGCCATGGTGACGGCTTCGGCGAGGACCTGTCCGGAGCGGTAGAAGTAGATCCGCCAGAGCAGGACCGTGGTGATGAAGGCCACCACGAGTCCCACCGTGCCGGAAACGCTCGCCGGCAGGACGGTGTAGGTGGTTCCCACCGCCAGCACGCTCTCGCCCAACGCGATCAACAGGAGCTGCTGGTAACGCTCGGCCAGGTGGTGACCGCCGTGCATGGCCCACGGGCTGATCGACCGCCGAGTGAGGCGGGGAACGAACCATCCCACCCGGGCCCCCACGAGATCGAAGGTGATGGCCAGCATCCACAACAGGACCCTCGCCTCGTCCTGCACGATTCCTCCGACCACCCACGGCACGGCAGAGACAACGGACCACGCCGCCGACCGGCGGTAGAGGTCTTGGAGTGGGACATGCCCCCGCAGCATCACCGCGAGGATCAGCGGCCGGCCGAGCTGGAGGAGGACATAGGGCATGGCGAAGGCCAGACCTCGTCCGATGAACGCGTCCAGCAGCGACGTCGTCATGAGCAGGAGACCGAAGGCACTGGCCAGCACCATCAGCTGAATCCCCTGGTGGCGAGGGTCGAAGCGGCTGGTGATGTGCGCGGTCGTGGTCCACAGCCACAGCAGGGGCAACACCAGCACGAGGGCGTAGAGCAGGGACGCCCAGCGGATCACGGGCTCGTCGCTGAGCAGGTCCGGTGTCACTCGGTCGACGACACCCTTCAGCGCGAAGACCAGCACCAGGTCGAAGAACAGCTCCAGGAAGTTGGCCTGCCGCGACTGCTCCGGACCACGCAGCAGGTTCTCGGCTCCCGGGGCGTCGTTCCTACCCCCGGCGCTCCTCACCGGTCCGGGTCGACAGGAAGCGGTTGGTCCACGACGTCCTCCCTCAGGACAAGGTCGACGAGCCGACCGTGGAGTGGGGCGGTGCCAGCCGGCGACATACCCGTCGGGAATTCGGCTACACACCGGCGGTATGAGGGGCAAGCCAGTGGGTACGGGTTGCCTATGCCGAGCCGATCCGAAGCACCCGGGCCGGCGTGAGCCGCCGCGCAGGACGATGACCGAGCACACCCGCGGGGACAAGGGTGCGCGCCGGGCACGGCAGGAGGACGACGCCCGGCTGAACGGTCTCGCCCGTCGGCTGGACAAGCCGATGGGGGTCCTCGGCCTTCTGTTCCTGCTGCTGGTGCTGGGCCAAGCCGTCACCCACGACCAGCCAGTCGTCGGCGTGTTGACCGTCACCAGCTGGGTGCTGTGGGCGGTCTTCGTCGCCGAGTTCGCGCTGCGTGCCTGGCTGGCGCGCCATTGCGCCCGTGAGTTCTGGAAACGCAACTGGTGGCAGGTGATCTTTCTCGCCGTGCCTTTCCTGCGGTTCGCCCGCGCCGCCGCCACGCTGCGTGCCGCCCGAGGCACCGGCGTGGTCGCCGCCGCCGTCCGCGGCTCCCGATCGGCCGGCCGGCTGCTCACCGACCGGCTGGCCTGGCTCGCCGTGGTCACCGCGACGATCATCCTCGCCGCCGGGCAACTCCTGGTCGTCGTCGGCTCCTACCCGGCGTACGGGCAGGCCCTGCACGACGTCGCCCTGACCACCATCACCGGCGAGCCGCTCGCCGCCACCGACACCTTCGCGCAGGTCCTCGAACTGGTCCTCGCCGCGTACTCCGTGGTGGTCTTCGGCACCCTCGCCGGTGCACTCGGTGCGTTCTTCCTCAGCCAACAACGCGACGAGGAACAGGCCCGACGTTCGGCCGCCGAAGCGAAGCCGTGAGCTCGATGTCCCGGGCCCGGGGCCGTACCATGCTCGGCTCGGCCGAAGGCCCGACTACCAGAGCACGGACGGCATGGGCACCTCCGTGCCGTGGGCGAACCAGTCGTTCCACTTGCGGACGTCGGCCGAGAACGCCCCCGAGGTCGACGGCGCTACGAAGACATCGGCGGCACTGCCTCTGGTGAAGGCGACCACGTCGTCGCGGCCGTCACCGGTGAAGTCGCCCGCGCCGGGGACCGCCACGCCCCCGGCGAAGTCGCGGTGCCACACAGTCGGATCACCGAACAGCCGGGTGGCCCAGTAGCCGACCATCGAGAGGGCGACGCGGACGAACGGCGCGTCACCTCGGGAGAACTCCGCCACATCGTCGCAGCCGTCGCCGTTGAAATCGCCGACCGCCGGTACCGCGGTGGCCAGCGCGAAGCGGTAGCTCCAGAGTGTCGCACCCGCGAACCGGTCGCCCTGGGAGGAAGCGACCAGCACCCGGCCGGCCCCACCCCGCTCGAAGGCCGCCAGATCGTCACGCCCGTCGCAGTCGAAGTCGCCAACCAGCGGCACCGCGTCGCCGCCGAGGAACGAGTCGCTCCACCGGACCGTGGTGCCAACGAAGCCGGTCCCGTTCGACAACGCCACGTACACCGTGCGGTTGACCGAGGGGCTGCCGAGGACGCCCCGGGTCACGGTCGCGATGTCGTCACGGCCGTCGCCGTTGAAGTCACCGACCGCCGGAGTTTCGTTGGACGCGGCGAACCAGCTGTGCCACCGCTGCGACGGCCCGAACGACGATCCCGTCGACAGGGCCACGTAGACGTCGGCGCTGGTGCCGCGCGTGAAGGTGATCAGGTCGGCCCTGCCGTCGCCGTTGACGTCACCGACCATCGGGATCTCCTCACCAGCGCCGAAGTACTCGTGCCACTTCGACCCGGCGCCGAAACTCGACCCGGTGGAGAGCGCCACCCAGACGTCGGCGGGCGTGCCACGTACGAAGGTGACGATGTCGTCGCGGCCGTCGCCGTTCACATCCGCCCCAGTACGTCCGAAACCGTCGTTGCCCGGACCGTTGACGTCGGTGTAGAGCACCCGGTTGGGCGAGCCCCGATGGTCGGTGACCCGGTCCCGGCTCGCCTCGTTGATCAGGGTGGCGGCCACCAGTGCCGGCGAGGCGGCCGGGAAACGCTGGAGGTAACGGGCCATCGCCCCCGTGACGTGTGCGGTCGCGATGGAGGTTCCGCCGGTCAGTCCGGTGCTGGTGTCGCTGGCATTCGTCGTGGTCGGCACGCTTTCGCCCGGGGCGAAAAGGTCCACACACCCGCCCCAGTTGGAGCTTGCCGTGCGGTCCTTCAACGCGTGCACAGCGGCGACCGTGACGACCGCCGGCACCCTGCCCGGGGAAGAGCCGCATGCGTCCTCGTTGCTCTGGCCGGCGGCCGCCACCACCGTGATGCCACGCCTGATCAGCTCGGTCGCTGCGGCGTCGACCACCGTACTGGGCACCGACCGGAAGCTGAAGTTGGCCACGGCCGGGCGGATCGCGTTGACGGCGAGCCAGTCCACGGCCGCGAGGAGGGCCGCCGTGGTGCCGGCGCGGCAACCGATCCGCACCGAGTGCAGGCGGACCCCCTTGGCCATCCCGTGGACCCGACCGCCGATCACTCCCGCCATCGTCGTGCCGTGGCCGTTGCAGTCGGCCGACCCACCGGGGCCGGTGCCGGCATCGCCGAACGAGACGTCAGCGGAGGCCCGACCCTCGAAGTCGTGGTGGCTCTGCCGGATACCGGAGTCGACCACGTACACGTGCACACCCGAGCCGTCCGAGTCCCAGCGGTAGACGTCGTCCATCCCCCGGCGCTGGTCGCTCAGGTCCAGCCCCCACGGCGCATCCACCTGGTCGCCCAGGAACTCCAGCTCCACCTGCTGCTCGACGTACGCGATCTCGGGATCCTTGCTGAGCGCGTACGCGGTCTCCAGGGTCGTCGTGACCGCGAAGCCGCGCAGGACGTGCTGGTAGGTGAACTCCAGCTTGCCCGGATAGGTCGCCAGCAGCCGGTCGGCGGTCTGCTCGACGGTCTCCTCATCGGACTTCGGTTTCGCCAGGACCACGACGTAGCCGTCCTTGACGGCATCCTCGGTCGCCGGCCGGAACTTCTCCTCGACGGCGGCGGCCGACGGCCCGGGAGTGAGTAGGGCCAGGACCGTCAGTACGACGGTGGCCAGGGGAAGTCCGCGTCCTCGTCGTGGGGTCGACATCGAATCTCCGATCGGAGTGGTGGCTGACGGCCGGTGCACCGGCCCGGCGACGGGTCGGTGCATCGGCCGAGAGTGCTCTGTTCAGGCTCGGCCGGCACCTGCGCTGAAACGCAGCCGACGACGCCGGGCCAGCAGGAACAGCACCACCCCGGTGCCCACCAGCAGCGACCCGGCCAGGGAGAACAGGGTGGTCGAGGCACCGGTGACCGGCAATCCGCCACCGCCACCGGGCGGGGCGGCGGATGATCCATCGGGCGTCGGCGCCGTCCCGTCCGAGGTCGGCGTCGGCGTGCTGCCGTCGGAGGTCGGCGTCGGCGTACCGCAGGCCGGTTCCCCGACGGTGTGCCGGCCCAGTTCGCTGCCGCCCACCACGTCGCGGACCAGCACGGCGGTCCCCGGCGCGGCCGTCACGTCGACGCGGGCGTCACCGCCGGCGGCGAGTACCGCGGTCCCGGCGACGCTGCCTCCGGCGAGCACCTCCACCCGGAACACCCCGCCGGCCGTGCTCGTCAGGTCGACCCTGACCCCGTCACACGCGTCGGTGAATCGCACCTCGACCTCGTCCGGGGTGCACCGCTCCGGCCTGTCGTAGGTACCGGAGAACCAGTGCGCGAAGCCGCTGCCCAGCGGGGTGACCACGTAGAACCGGGCACCGTCGGCGAGCCGGAAGTGCAGGTCGCGGCTGCCGGTCGCGACGGGCGGGACGTCCCGGCCTCCGACGCCCTCGATCAGCACCTGGATCCCGGTGATCGGGGTGGTCCCCAGGTTGCCGAACGTGACGAGCAGCGAGGAACACTCACTGGCCGCGGTGACGGTGAGCTGTGGCGGATCCACGCAGTCGGCCGGTGACCGGTGCAGGTACTCGCGGGCGGGCAGCCCTTCGCGCCGGATCTCGAACACGGCACCGTCCCGCGCGCCGTACTTCTGGCCGCCCCGCTCCCGCATCTCGAACTCGTCGATCACCACACCGTCGCGCAGCACGGTGGTCGCCCACGTCTCGTCACCGCCGATGGTGCCGGTGTCCCAGTCGAAGGCGACCGCACCGCACAGGTTCTCGAACCGGATCTCCGGCGGGTCCGCGGCGGCCGGGCCGGTGGCACCGAGGACCAGACCCCCGATCAGGAGGAGTGCGCCGACGGCGGTGCCGAGCAGCCGACGGAGGAGAACGGGTGTGCGCATGCGGATGTGCCTTCCAGGAAGGGACGAGAGCCTGTTCGGACCGGACAAGCCCAGCACGGCCGCCGGCCGGGACGCATGAGTGCCGGGGTACTCAATTCGGGTTCGGGCCGCCGACGGAGAGGGCGCCCCGCAGCTCTGTCCGCCCGGCGACGCCCAGCTTGCGGTACGCCCGGTTCAGGTGGTTCTCCACCGTGCGCTCCGACAGGTGCAACCGCTGCGCGATCGACCTGGTCCGTTCGCCGTCCGCCGCGGCCAGCACGATCTGCTGTTCGCGGGCGGTCAGTCGACTCACCGCCGTGCAGGGGCGCAGCGCCGGGGAGTTGACCGGTTCGGCGATCCGGGCCAGATGGACGTCGACGACCAGCCGGGCCCGGGACACCCCGTCGGGCTCGTCGCCGGCCAGCCAGCGGGAGCCGGCAAGGCTCGCCGCCTCGGCGGCGTGCAGGGGCATGTCCAATCTGCCGAACCGGTCGGCGACGTCGAGCAGGGCGTCGGGTTCGCCGGCGACGGCTGCGGTGGCGTACTGGACGACGACCGCGCCGAGCGCCCACCCGGGGTCGGGTGGGTGGCGGTCGAGCAGCCGGGCTGCTGCCCCTGCACCGCCGAGCCGGACCAGGTCGAGTGCGCCGCCGAGTTTCTTTCGGCAGGATCACCGAACATCTCGA
>NZ_JBFAMU010000197.1:0-8921 GCF_040656655.1 Micromonospora sp. NPDC049799 | reverse complement strand
CGGTGGCCAGCGCGCCGAGCAGGGCCAGCCCGGCGACCGCCTCGATCAGGACGGGCGGGGCGAGCGCGACCAGCGCGGTGGCCACCCCGGCACCGAGGCCGAGCAGGGCGAGCCCGAGGCCGGCGGTGACCGAGGCGATCCAGCGGCGGTCCGGGTCCGGGTGGGCGTCCGGTCCGGCGGCCAGCGCGGCGGTGATCGCGGCCAGGTTGACCGCGTGCCCACCAGCGGGCGCGGCGAGCACGCTGGCCAGCCCGGTGGCCCGCAGCGCGGCCCCGAACGGCGGCCGGTAGCCGTAGCCGACCAGCACCGCCGTCCCCGGCACGTTCTGCGCGGCCATGGTGACCAGGAACAGCGGCAGCGCCAGGCCGACCAGCGCGGACGCCTCCCAGGCGGGAGTGGTCAGGGCGAACGCGGGCCGCAGTCCCACGTCGCGGAGGCCGCCGGCGGGAGTGGTCACCGCGATGGCCACCACCGCGACGGCGAGCGCACCCGGCACCGCCCACCGCCGCGCGAACCGGTGCAGCAGCAGCCAGGCGACCACCACGGGCACGGCCAGCCGGGGCACGTCGACGAGGGCCCGGACCGGCGCGGTGCACAGCGGCAGCAGGACACCGGCGAGCATCGCCCCGGCGATGGGCTTCGGGATGGCCGCGACCGCCCGGCCGAGCGGGGGCACGAGTCCGGCGGCGACGATCAGCAGGCCGGCGACGAGGAACGCCCCGACGGCGACGGGCCAACCGCCGGGTACCGCGCCGGTGGCGACCAGCAGCGCCGCACCCGGGGTGGACCACGCCACGCTCATCGGCAGCCGGTACCGCAGGCCCAGCCAGACGGCGGCGGCACCGGACGCCACGCAGAGCGCCAGCAGTCCGGAGGCCGCCTGCGCGTCGGTGGCGCCGACGGCGCGGAGGCCGGCGAGCACGACGGTGAAGGAACTCGCGAAGCCGACCAGCGCCGTGACCACGCCGGCCAGCAACGGTTGGGTACGCCCGGCCATCCCGTCTCCCCCGGTCCACGCCACCGTTCCGTTTACGGAACGGCCGTCGTGTAGCACCATAGCCGTGTGCCGCAGCCGCCACCAAGCCGTCGTACCGACGCCTCCGAGCCGTCGTCGCGCGGGCCCGGCGCGGTCGGGCGGCGGGTGCGCGCGCTGCGCGAGGACCGCGGCCTGTCGTTGTCCGCGCTGGCGCGGCTCGCGGGCGTCGGCAAGGCCACCCTCTCGGGCCTGGAGAACGGCACCCGCAACCCGACCCTGGAGACCCTCTACGCGATCACCGCGCAGCTCGGCGTGCCGCTGGCCGCCGTGCTCTCCGGCCCGTCCGAGGAGCCGACGGTACGCGGCGCGGCGGTCCACGCCACGCTGCTGGAGGTCTTCGAGGACGCCGACGCCACGTACGAGCTGTACCGGATGCTGGTCACGCCGGGACCGGGACAGCTCTCCCCGGCGCACCAACCCGGCGTCACCGAACATGTCACCGTGTTCGCCGGCGTGCTGCGGGCCGGTCCGGTCGACGCGCCACTGACCGCCACCGCCGGTGAGCACCTGCGGTGGACCTCGGACGTGCCGCACCGGTACGCCGCCGTGGGCGACGACGACGTTCACGCCAGCCTGCTGATCCGCTACCCACGGTGACCGTCCGCCACGGGTCCGGCACAGTGGACGACATTGTTCGGCAACCTGGTCGGTGGTGTGGAGAGACGCGGGCGGGGTGTTCTTGGCAAGCTTGTCCCCATGACGCTCATCCTCCGCTCGGCCATCCTCAACGACATCGGCCTGGTCCGGACCAACAACGAGGATTCCGCCCTCGCCGGTGACCGTCTCGTCGCGGTCGCCGACGGCATGGGTGGGCTGCCCGCGGGGGAGGTGGCCAGCGAGATCGTCATCCGCATCCTGGACGAGCTGACCCCGCCGACCGGCCCGGACGAGGCCGCCGACGCGTTGCGCGCGGTGGTCAGCACCGCCAACCAGCGCATCTCGGCCGCCATCACCGTCGACCCGGCCCGCGAGGGCATGGGCACGACGCTGACCGCCGCCCTCCTCGCCGGGGACACGCTGGTGCTGGCCCAGGTCGGCGACTCCCGCTGCTACCTGCTGCGGGACGGGGAGCTGACCCAGCTCACCCGGGACGACACCTTCGTCCAGGCGCTGGTCGACCAGGGCGCGCTGTCGCCGGAGCAGGCTCGGCACCACCCCCAGCGGTCCCTGGTGACCCGGGCGGTGCAGGGAGTGGACGCGCCACCCGCCGTCGGGGTGCTCACCGTCGTGGCCGGGGACCGCCTCCTGCTGTGCAGCGACGGGCTCTCCGACTACGTCGAGCACGACGCGATCGGGCAGACCCTGGCCCACTACGGCGACCGGCAGCTCTGCGGCGAGCAACTGGTCAAGCTCGCCCACCAGGCCGGCGCCCCGGACAACGTCACCGTGGTCGTCTCGGACGTCACCGAGGTCTGATCCGGACGGCACCCCCGGGTGGGGCGACGCCCGGCAGACTAGGTAGTTGTGCCATCTAGATAGCGCCGCTAGGGTTCGCCGGGTGGATTCCGACCGACGCGGGCAGTGGCTGCGCGGGGTGCTCGACCTCTGCGTCCTGGCCGCGCTGCGGGAGGGCGAGTCGTACGGCTACCAGCTCGCTCAGGCCCTCGACGCCGCCGGCGTCGGCCCGATCCAGGGCGGGACGCTCTACCCGGTGCTCCTGCGCCTGCAACGCACCGGCCTGGTCACCGCGCAGTGGCGGGAGGGCACGTCCGGCCCGGCCCGCAAGTACTACCGGCTCACCGAGGCGGGGCGGGCCGCGCTGCGTCAGGGCGGCAGCGCCTGGCTCGCGTTCGTCGCCCCGGTGACCGCCATCGTCACGAAGGGGGTCGACGGGTGAACGCCGACGAGTGGCTGCAGACCTTGGCGGCCGAGCTGCACCAGCGCCGCGTCGCGCCCGACGCCGCACGGCACGTGGTCGTCGAGGCCGCCACGCACCTGCGCGAGGACGGCCGCGACCCGTGGCTGGTCCTCGGACCACCCCGGGAGTACGCGGCGGCGATCGCCGAGAGCCTCGGGCCCGCGCCCCGGCCGCGCCCCGGACCGGTACGGCTGCACGCGGAGGGCATCACCAAACGGTACGGGCGGCGCACGGTGCTGCGGGACGCCTCGCTTACCGTACGGGCCGGACAGATCGCCGCCGTGGTCGGCGCGAACGGCTGCGGCAAGAGCACCTTCCTGCGCGTCTGCGCCGGCCTGGTCTCCCCCGACGCCGGCGAGGTGACCGTGACGGGCCGGCTCGGCTACTGCCCGCAGCAGGGTGGCACCGCCGACTTCCTCCTGCCCGACGAGCACTTCGTGCTGGTCGGCGCCGGCCGGGGCGTGGCACGGGGTCCGGCACGCCGGGCCGGCCGCGCCGCCGCCCGCCGGCTCGGGTGGGAGGCCGACGGCGACGTCCTCGCCCGGCACCTCTCCGGCGGCACCCGACAGAAGCTGAACCTCACCATGTCGACCCTCAGCGAGCCGGACGTGCTGCTGCTCGACGAGCCGTACCAGGGCTTCGACCAGGGCACGTACGTCAACTTCTGGGAGCAGCTCACCCGGCTGCGCGACGAGGGCAAGGCGATCGTCGTGGTGACCCACCTGCTCAACCAGCTCGACCGGGTCGACCTCGTGCTCGACCTGACCCCGGCCACCCAGGGAGGGCGCGCGTGAACCGGCTCGTCACCGTCGCCGAGATGACCGCCCGGGAGCTGCTGCGCCGCCGAGGCGTACTCCTGCTCCTGCTCCTGATGCCGTTGACCTTCTGGCTCATCCGGCGGGACGCGTACGTCGGGCAGTCGGTGCGGTCGCTGCTGCTCGGCATCAGCTGGGCGGTCAGCACCGCGGCGTTGTTCGCCACGAGCGCGGCCCGCGAGCTGGAACCCCGGCTGCGGCTGGCCGGCTACCGCCCGCACCACCTCTACCTGGGCCGGATGCTCGGCCTGTGGGCCGCGGGGCTGGCCATCTCCGTGCCGTTCTTCCTGCTCACCGTCCTCGACGCACCGGAGCTGCGGCACGGCGGCGTCGCGGTGGCGATGCTCTGCTGCGTCGGGGTGGCCGCGCCGTTCGGCATGCTGATCGGCGTCCTGCTCCCCCGCGAGCTGGAGGGGACACTGCTGCTGTTGACCGTGGTGGCGGTGCAGATGCTCATCGACCCCGCCGGCACCGGCGCGAAGCTGACGCCGTTCTGGTCGAGCCGGGAGATCGCCACCTGGGCGGTGGACCACACCGACGACGGTTACCTGACCCGGGGAACCCTGCACGGCCTGGTCTTCACCGCCCTGCTGGTGGCCACCGTGGCCGCCGTGGCCAGCGTCCGGCTGCGCCGCCGACGGCACCTGCGGCACCTTCCCATCGGGTGAGCACGGGCCCCAACCCGGTTGCGGGCGACGGCGGGCCGGGTTGGGATGAACGGATGACCATCCGCCGGGTGCACGCCGAGGAACGCCTCACCACCAGCTTCCCGCTCCAGGCGTACGCCTTCGAGTCGTCGCCGATCACCGCGACCCGGGCGGACGAGTTCCGCGCGTACCTGCCCTACAACGGGGGCAACCGGACCCTGGTCGTCCAGGAGGGCGGTGAGACACGGGCCGCCGCGTCGGCGATCCCGATGCGGCAGAACCTCCGCGGCCGGGTGCAGACGATGGCGGGCGTCGCCGGTGTCGCCACCCACCCCCTCGCCCGCCGGCAGGGGCACGTCCGCACCCTGCTGCGGCAACTCCTCGACGAGATGCGCGACGAGGGTCACCCGCTGACCGCGCTGTGGCCGTTCCGGCCGTCGTTCTACGAGCGCTTCGGCTACGTCGGGCTGCCCATGCCACGTACCGCCACGTTCGGAGTCGCGGACCTGGCCCCGCTGCTCCGGGCCGAGCTGCCGGGCGAGGTGGTCTGGGAGCGCATCGGCACCGGCTACCCGACGTGGCGCGGGTTCACCGAGCGCTGCCTGCGCGAGCGGCACGGCTTCGCGCTCTTCCCCGACTACCGGGCGGTCGCCCTGCGCGACCGGGACGAGCGCTGGCTGCTGACCGCGCGCGCCGGCGGGACGGTGACCGGGGCCGTGACGTACCGGATCGACGACCACGGCGGCACGCTGGTCGCCGACGATCTGCTGGTCACCGACCCCTACGCGCGGACGCTGCTGTTGCAGTTCCTCGCCCGCCACATCGACCAGGTCGCCACGGTCCGGATGCAGCTCCCGGTCGACGAGCTGCCGGAGCTGTGGCTCACCGACCTCGACGTGCGCGTGGAGGCCCGGGTCGCCCGCCCCGGTTCCTCGGCGCCCATGGCCCGGCTGCTCTCGATGGACGCGCTGGCCGGGCTGCCCGTCGGCCCGGGCCGGGTGCGCGTGGACCTGACCGGTGACCGTTGGCTCGCCGGCTCGTACCTGCTGGACGGCACCACCGGCACGCTGGAACTGGTGACCGGGCCGGCCGCCACCGCCGGTGCCCCGCCGGCCGCCACGCTGACCGCGGCCGGGCTGTCCGCCCTGGCGTACGGGGTGCTCGACCCGGTGGAGGTCTCCCTGCGCGGGCTCGGCGACGTGCCGGTCGACGCGGGGGCGGAGCTGCGGCGCCTCTTCCCGCGCCAGCTGCCGTACCTGTTCGCCGACTTCTGACGACCCGGCCCCTACCATCACGGGGTGCATCTGAAGTCCGCCGCCGTCGTGGCCGCCCTGACCGTCGCCGTCGCGGCGCTGCCCGCCTGCGGCACGTCCGAGCCGCCCGCCGCACCGGCACCGGTCGCCGGTACGTCCGGCGCCGCCGACACGCCGGCCACGGCCGGCCCCACGGACGCCCCGGCGGCCCGTGCCGGCCTCGGCGGGCCGGGCCGGAGCGCCAGCCCGAAGCCCCCGGCCGGCGCGGCACCGAAGGCCGGCAACCCGAACGGCGGCGCCACCGTGCCGGCCGAGGCCCGCGCGGTGGACACGTCGAAGCCGACCCGGACCATCGGCACCGGCACCCCGGCGAGCTGCACCTCCGAGGCGGTCGTCAAGGCCGTGGCGGCCGGCGGCATCATCACGTTCGACTGTGGACCGGCACCGGTCACCATCGCGTTGAAGGCCACCGCCAAGGTCCGCAACGCCAACGGCCCGAAGGTCGTGCTGGACGGCGGCGGCCGGGTGACGCTGAGCGGCCAGGGGCAGCGCCGGATCCTCTACATGAACACCTGCGACGGGGCACAGGGCTGGACCACCTCGCACTGCCAGAACCAGGACCACCCACAGCTCACCGTGCAGAACCTGACGTTCGTCGAGGGCAACTCGACCGGCGAGAAGACCGAGGGCGGCGGCGGTGGCGCGATCTTCGTCCGGGGCGGCCGGTTCAAGGTGGTCAACTCGACGTTCGCCCGCAACCGCTGCGACCGTACCGGCCCGGACCTGGGTGGCGCGGCCGTGCGGGTGCTGAGCCAGTACGAGAACAAGCCGGTGTACGTCGTGAACAGCACCTTCACCGGCGGCTCCTGCTCCAACGGCGGCGCGTTGAGCAGCATCGGTGTCTCCTGGGTGGTGCTGAACAGCGTCCTGCGCGACAACGAGGCGATCGGCACCGGCGCGAACCCGGCGAAGGCCGGCACGCCGGGCGGCGGCAGCGGCGGCGCGATCTACTGCGACGGCAACGAGTTCACCGTGCGGCTCGCCGGCACGATCATCGAGGACAACGAGGCGAACGAGGGCGGCGGCGCGGTCTTCTTCGTCAGCAACAACCGCACCGGCACGATGACGATCGAGAGGTCCACGCTCCGGCGCAACCCGAGCGGACAGTTCGAGACCCGGGGCTACCCCGGCATCTTCTTCCTCGGCGCCCGCAACCCCACCGTCTCCGGCTCGACGCTGCGCTGACCTCAGTACGGGTTGCCGTGGCCCGGGAAGGGCGTGGTTGCCCGCAGGCCGCCGGCCATCGGCGGGGTCGGGGTGTCGGCACCGTGCGCCATGCCGGCGAACAGCTCCTTCAGTGCGGCCAGGGCGTTCACGCGCGGCTGCCAACCCAGCTCGGTCTCGGCCCGCTCGCTGGACATCAGCGGCGCGTTCAGGGCCAGCTGGACCCAGCCGGCGTCGATCGGTTGCAGCCGGGCGTGCCAGGTCAGCGCCGCGGCGGTCCGCAGCACCGGGCCGGCCACCGGCACCGTCCAGCCGTGGAAGTGCCGGGCCACCAGCTCCGGGGTCAGCACCGGGTCCGCGGCCAGGTTGAAGGCGCCGCGCGCGTCACCCAGGACCGCCCGGGCGTACGCGTCGGCGACGTCGTCGGTGTGCACCGCCTGCATGCGCAGCCGCGGGTTGGTCGGCACGAGCGGGATCCGGCCGAAGCGGAGCAGCTTCACGGGCACGAACGGGCCGAGGAAGTACCGGGTGATCTCGGTGGCCGCCGCCCGCTGGAAGTTCAGACCAGGGCGCATCCGCACCACCCGCACCTCCGGGTGCTCCCGCTCGGCGAGGTCGAGCATCGCCTCCACCTCAGCCTTGTCCCGGCTGTACGACGAGCCGTGCACCCCGGTCGCCGGCCACCGCTCGCTCACCGGGTGGTCCTTCGGGCCGGGCGCGTACGTGCCGACCGACGACGCGTACACCAGGGCGGGCACCTTCGCCCGGACCACCGCGTCGATCACCGCGCGACTGCCCCCGACGTTGGTCCGGTGCAGTACCCGCTGGTCGTGGCTGGGCTGGATCTGCCAGGCCAGGTGCACGACCGCGTCGGCCCCGGCGAAGACCTCGGTGAGCTGGTCGGCCGCCCCGGGCCTACCGATGTCGCAGGAGTGCCACTCCACCTGGTCGTACGGCTCACCGGCGTCCGGGCCGGGCAGCCGCCGCGCCACCCCCGCCAGGTCGACTCCCCGTTCCCGGCGCAGCCTCCGCAACAGGGCGGTACCGGCGTTGCCGCTCGCTCCCACGACCACGATCCGCATGCCCGACCCGTACCCGGTCAGGCGTCCGCCAACCCCGCCGTCACGGTCGGGGTGCGTTCCGGACCCAGCGCTTCTCCCCCGGACGCCGACCGCTCGTCGCGGCGAGGCAGCGGGGGCAGATCCAGCCCACCGGGTCGGCCTCGGTGAGCACGTCAGACCCCGTGTAGTCGAACCGCACGTGCGGGAAGCGGCGCAGCCGGGTACGGCTCAGCGGCAGCCCGCAGACGGTCTGGTTCTGCCCGGGGAGCCAGGCGTGCACCTCGCCGCCCGGTTCGCGTACGCCGTCGGGCCCGGTCTCCTCGCTCGACGCCGCCACCGCCGGGGTACTGCTCATCCTCATCCCCGGACGGTTCCCCGAGCCGGCGCGGCCATGCCTGCCGCGGCCGGAAGTCGGGACGACCCGATGTCCGGTAACCTGAGCGACGCGGGCCGCTAGCTCAATGGCAGAGCTGTGGACTTTTAATCCATAGGTTCAGGGTTCGAGTCCCTGGCGGCCCACTCTTCCGCAGGTCAACGAGCCCTTCACGGGTCCCTCGTCTTGGTGGGCGTGGCCCGTACAGCAGCGAAGTACAGCAGTAGTGCCCTTACTGATCCAGTGCGCTGCCGAGCGCCGCTTGAGCGCGTCGAGGGTGGCCGCCGAGGACACCACCGTGTAGATCTCCATGGTGATGGCGAACTGCGCGTGCCGGAGGATCTGCATCGCCACCCGGGGGTGCACGTCCAGGTCGGCCAGGAGCGAGGCGCAGGTCCGTCGGGCGTCTCGGACGGTGATCCGCCGGACCCCAGCCGCGTCGCAACGTCGGTCCCAGAAGCGGTTGAAGTTGCGTGGTTCGACCGGCCGGCCATCGACTACCTGCGCTTTCGGGACCTGCTGTGGGGTTCGATCTACGGCGGAGGAGTGACACGGGACGAGCTCGTCGCGCACTACCAGCAGTTGGCCGCGCGATGGAAGAAGCAATGACGGCCGGGCAGTCCGGGCAACACGCTGGAGGAGACGCGCTGCGGT
>NZ_JBFAMU010000196.1:0-8925 GCF_040656655.1 Micromonospora sp. NPDC049799 | reverse complement strand
CCGGCCCGGCCCCGGCCTGCTGGCGACCTCCGGCCGGCATCGGCCGGGCCGGCCGGCCACACTGACGGACGACACGATCAGAAGACCTCGGGGCTCCGCCCCGAACCCCGGCCCTCCTCAGAGATGCCGCCGCGGATCACCTCGCCGGGCACCACAAGGGCTACCAGCCTCCCCGAACGGGGACCAGGTCGTTCGTCCGGTAGGGCGCTCCACCTAGCCCCCGTTCGGGGAGGCTGGACGGTCTGGCGACTGCCCGACGAGGAGATCCGCTGAAGCCAGCATGCCGTTGACCCCGCTGTCACCCGCAGGGCGGGAGAATGCCAGGGGGTCAGGTACCGGTTGGGGGCAACGCCAATCTCGCCGCGCAGTCGGGGTAGCCACTGGAATTCAGGCGTGTGAAGATCGCGCCGTGCTCACCTCGTCAGAATCCCCCGGTGCCGCCGTCGTGTTGGTCTTTGTGCTTTTCGGCATCGCTGCCATAGCTCTAGGCATCGGAATAATCGTCACGCGGCGCATCCCGTGGTTCCTTGACCAGCAGGGTCTCGCACCGCTGCCGTTGCGCAGAGGCAGCTCCCTCGCTCTGATAGGTGGCACTATCGTCCTGGGAGCGTCAGCGATGTTTCCATCGGTGCCGCCGGTGCCGCATCCGGTCGCAGTAGCGCTGAACGCAGCGGGTTTTATCACCTTGACGGCCTCTTGGGCCTGCCTGATCTTCGTCTGGCGCTAGCAGCCAAGTCGGCTAGATCGACAATTCCCATGCTGGCGGTCTGGGAGCCACGCGTGGGAGCCACCGGGGCGGACTGGACGGGACGGTACGGGACCGATGGAGTTGCCGAGCGCTTGAGGACCAGGACCAGGCGGACGGCATCGGACGGCCTTGACATGGTCTTGGGAATCTACGGATCAGACGGTGAGCGCCGGCCGGTCGTACAGCCATCCATACAGCCAGGGAGAGCGGCAGTGGCCGACGACACCCGACACCCAAGGACAGGCTGAGCAGGGGCGCGATGGCCTGACCAGTCATCCGCGATCTTCTTCTAATCCCAAGGCCGCAGGTTCGAATCCTGCCGGGCGCGCCATCCTCACCGCAGGTCAGCGGCTTCCCACTCCCACCGGGCGAGGCACCCGAGACGAGCAGGACTGGCGACGGCCCGCAGGCCGGCGGCGGACGGAAGGGCGAGGCGTGGTCAGCCGCCGACGGCCGACTCCGAGTCCCACAACTGCACAGCATCACCGAGGAACTCGTGTACGTATCCGCAGTTCGTGCAGATCAGGCCGAGGGATGACCTGTTGGCCCAGGCCAGTCGAGGAACTCCATGGCGCCGGTAATCAGCTTGATGGTGCGACTGGTGAAGAGGCCGCCCTGGCAGACCACACAGCGAAAGACATCACCGTTGATCGTTGCGACGTACGGCGAGCGCTTGGACGAGCCCATGCAGGGACCGTAGCAAGCACCATCTTCAGTCCGATCGGGACTTGCGCCGGGCAAGGCGGACACGTTCGACCTGAGCTCCGGCGAGGAACCCGATTCCCAGACCGAAGTCGAGCCAGAGCTTCCAGGCCGGCGCGAACACGCGGGCGTCCCTGGTCCAGTTCCGCTCCTCGACATGGACGACCTCGATCGTCGTGCCGGGTGCCGGAGTTCCTGTCCACGCCCAGAGATTCGTCTCCCGTCCCGATGCGAGCCGTACGCGTACGAAGGCGGTGCGCCCGCCCGTCGACGCCATCACCTCCGCCCGACCGGTGACTCCGTGGGCGTCGATGTAGGTCGCCTTGCCGAGGGTGAACAGGCCAAGACCCACGAGCAGGGCACCGGCCAGCGCGAAAAGCCAGACACGCCAACTCCCAGGGGCGGCGGGTGGCGCCATGATCGGCTCGTACCGGGGTTGCGGCGGGGTCATGTGACAACCATGGTCGAGTCGCGCAAGTCGCCGGCACGGGTAGAGGTCGGTCCGGCGCTCGACGATGATGGCGGGATGGGCACCCGGCTGATCTTCGTCCGCCACGGCGAATCGGTACACCACGTCGACGGCACCGTGGGCGGCCCACGGGGCTGCCGAGGGCTGACCGACACCGGGCACCGGCAGGTGCAACGCCTTGCCGACGCACTCGGTGACGACCTCGCCGGCACTGGCCCCGTCGCGGTCTACTCCTCGACGCTGCGCCGCGCCGTGGAGACCGCGCACCTCATCGCCGCGACGCTGGGCGTCCGACCGGTGGAGCACTGCGGACTGTGTACCTGGCACGTCCCGCCGGACGCCGACGGGCTGCCCACGAGCCGGTTCCAGCGCGACCAGGCGGTGCACGGCGGTGGGGTGTTCCGGCCGTTCGAGGAGGGCAACGAGAGCTGGTCGGAGCTGGTGGTCCGCACCGGTCGCGCGATCATGGACATCGCGCACCGGCACCGGGGCGGCACGGTGGTGCTGGTGGGGCACAACGAGACGGTCGAGAGCTCGTTCCACGCCCTGGCCGCGCAGCCGCTGTTCCGGGCGTTCGACCTGGCCGTCGCACCCGCCTCGATCACCGAGTGGACCACCGAGGGCGATCCGACCGGGTGGCCGCCGCCGCGCTGGACACTGCGACGCTTCAGCGCGGTCGACTGAGCCGGCGAGGGCGGAGCGACATCCGGCCGCGCCGGCCTTCGAACTCATCCGGGCAGAGCGAACCGGGTCCAGGACACGCCGTCCCGGGTCAGCAGCACGTGGTCCGCGCCCACCGCCGACATGTCGTCCCGCCCGTAGAGCCAGGCGTAGCCGGGAGCGACCCCCACCCCTCCGTCCTTGCGGTCGTACTCGCGCTCCGTGACGAAGTGCCGGCCCCCGTCCCGGCTCACCCGCAGGAACGAGATGGCGTCGGGCCGCATGTGCCCATCCTCGGGGACCAGCAGGGAACCGTCCGCGCCGAGGGTGATCGATCGGTGGAACGGCGCCGCGGGAAGGTCGGTGCCCACGTCCGTCCATGTCGCTCCGCCGTCGGTGGTGTGCAGCAGTTGGGACGGTCCCTCGACCTCCATCGGCTGGGCGCCGGGCGGCGGCGGGGGCTCGATCAGCAGGTACGCCTCCGTGACGCTGACCCCGACCACCGCGATCACGTTCGTGTCCTTCGCCGGCCGCCAGGTGTTCCAGGTGGCACCCCGGTCGACACTTCGGGCGACGACCATGACGTTGGGGTCACCCGGCCAGTGGGTCGCCCAGATCGTGCCGTCCGCGCTGGGGTAGACGCTGAACGGTGGGTAGGGCGAGGGCGGCTCGCCGCTGAGCCGGTACACCGTCCCGGTGGACGGGTCGACGGCGAGTACCTGCTTCATCGCTCCACAGCCTTGGCAGAAGGCGACCTGGGAGTTCGCCGGGAAGGCGGGCACCGGCACGATCGCCTTGCCCGCGTCCTGCCAGGTCCGACCGTGGTCGGTGGAGAGCCGGAACAGGTCGCCGTCCTGGACCAGGTAGGAGCGCTCCCCGAGGACGGAGAACTCCACGTGGTAGCCCACGGGATCGGTGGCGCCGGGCGGGCAGGCCGCGGACCGGTAGCGGCCCGCCGCCCAGTCCGACCAGGTCCGCCCACTGTCCGAGGTGTGGGTGAAGTACAGCGCGCAACCGTGGTCCGCGACTCCGACGCCGGATTCCGGACCGGTCATGAAGAGATGGGCGGCATGTTCCTGCTGGGACGGCGCCGGCGTCGGGTCTGACCAGTCGACCCCGTGCGTGCCGGAAGCCAGGGGCAGGGTCGCCATGCCGGCGAAGACCAGCACGAGGGCCAGCGCCACCCCGCCGGTACGACGCCGACGGCGTGCCCGGACCGCCGACCACAGGTCGTCGAGGGGCGGCTGCCGGACGGCCTCGCTGATCGTGTCGACGTCGAAGCCGCGGAACTCATGATCGGACATCGATCCTCCCGGTGCTCGTGCGGTCGGTCGTCGGAGAGTCGGCGACGGTCGTCGGAGAGTCGGCGAGCAGCGCCGCGAGGGCCTGCCGGCCGCGCGAGAGCCGGGACTTGACGGTTCCGGCCGAGACGCCGAGGGTGGCGGCGACCTCGTCCACCGGCAGGTCGACCAGGTAGTGCAGGGCCAGGGCGTGCCGCTGCCCCTCGGGCAGACCCCGCAGTGCGGCCAGCAGGGCGAGGTGCTCCGGCGAGCGGTCGGCGACGGCGGGCGGCGGGCCGATCCGGCGCAGCAGCCGGTCCAGCACTCGACGCCGACGGTGCCGGCTGCGGGCGACGTTCACCGCCACCCGCCGCAGCCACGCCTCCGGGTTGTCCAGCTGGGCGAATCGCCGGGGCGAGGCAAGCGCCCTGGTGAAGGCCTCCTGGACCGCCTCCTGCGCCTCGTGCAGGTCCCCGCTCACCGCGTAGACCTGCACGACCAGCCGCCGGAAGCAGCCCGCGTACACCTCGGAGATCAGATCACCGTCGGACACCGTCACCTCCCTTCTCCACCACTTCCACTCACGAGCGGTGGGAAAGGTTCCGCCGCGGCGGCCGGAAGATGCCGGCGAGCGGCAGCGCGCCCGACGCGTGCCTCGTCTAGCGGGCGGTGGTGAGGGCCAGCCGGACGCCGAGGCCGATGAGGACGGTCCCGGTCAGGGCGTCGACGGCACGTCGTACGGCTGGTCGGGCCAGCACCCGGCGGAACGCCGCCACCAGGTTCGCCACGGTGACGAACCAGGCGGCGGTGACGACGACCGCCACGGCCGACAGGGCGAGGCCGTCGGTCAGACCGGCGTCGGCGGGGAAGAACTGTGGGAGCAGTGCGACGAAGAAGACCGCCACCTTGGGGTTCAGCACGTTGCACAGCAGGCCCTCACGGAAGGGAACCCACAGCCCGTCGGCACGGCCGGCACCCGAGAGGGGCAGGGACTCGGGGCCACCGGGACGGCGGGCCGCGCGCAGTGCGCCCACTCCGAGGAAGACCAGGTAACCAGCGCCGACCACCCGGACCACGGTGAACGCCACGGGAGCCACCTCGAACAGGGCCGCGACGCCGAGGGCCGCCGCGAGCGCCCATGCGGACACTCCCGCGGCGATCCCGGCCGCCGCGGCCATCCCGTGCGTACGGCCCGAGATCGCGGAGCGCCGGACCACCATCGCGAAGTCCGGTCCCGGCGACATCGCGCCGAGCAGGATGAGGCCGGCGAATGCCAGCAGGTGGGACACCGAGGTCATGACGCCGAGGCTAGCCGCGTACCGAGGAGGATGACAGACCGGACGTGAAAGGGTACTTTCGAAAGATGTCTCTCACTAATCCGTACGGGGACTTCGAGATCACCGATCCCCAGGCCCTCCGGGCCCTCGCCCATCCGGTGCGACTGGCGATCCTGGAGCACCTCCAACGGCACGGGCCGGCCACCGCGACCCAGCTCTCCCCGCACGTGGGTGCCACGCCGTCGGTGCTGAGCTGGCACCTGCGGCACCTGGCGTCGTTCGGCCTAGTCAAGGACTGGGACGGAGCGACCAGCAAGCGGGAGCGCTGGTGGCAGGCGGCGGCACGGGGTTTCCGCTTCAACCTGCCGGACGACCCCGAGGGGCAGAGCGCGGCCCGGCAGCTGGGCGGGGAGATGCTCGCCCGGTACGCCGAGCTGCCCCAGCGGTGGCTGATGGACGACGAGCCCCGCCTGGACACCGGGTGGCGGCGGCTCGCCCGGACGACGAACACCCGCGTCAGGGTGTCCGCCGACGAGCTGCGGGAGATCGAGGACGCGGTCGAGAAGATCCTCGCCCCGTACGTCCGGCGGACGGAACGGGACGCGCCGGCGGACGCCCGTGGCGTACGGATCCTCCGCTACGTCCTGCCCGAGGCGGACGGGACCGACGGGACCGACAAGCCGGCAGAGGCATGAGCGCCACCACCGCCACGACCGCCACCGTTGCGGCGCCGGCCGAGGGGCTCCGGGGCAACCGGCGCTTCCGGACGTTCTGGATCGCCGAGTCGGTCTCGCAGGTCGGCGACCGCGTCACCGAGCTGGCCCTGCCGCTGATCGCGGTCACCGTGCTGGCGGCGACGCCCCGGCAGGTGAGCGTGCTGACCGCGCTGATCTGGGCGCCGTACCTGCTCGGGATGGTCGTCGGCGCGTGGGTGGACCGCCGTACCCACAAGCGTCGCCTGCTCGTCGTCGCCGACCTGGTCCGGGCCGGCGTGCTGCTCAGCCTGCCGGTGGCGTACCTGCTCGACGCCGTCACCCTGACCCACCTCTGGGTCGTCGCGCTCCTCACCGGGGCCGGTGCGGTGCTGGCCGGCCTGGCGCACCCGTCGTTCTTCGTGGCCCTCGTGCCGCCGTCGGCCTACCTGGCCGCGACGAGCCGGTTGAGCCTGAGCCGGGCCGGCTCGTCCGTCGCCGGTCCCGCGGTCGGCGGCGCGCTCGTGCAGGCGCTGACCGCCCCGGTGGCGGTCCTCGTCGACGCGGTGTCGTTCCTGGTGTCCGCGCTGCTCGTAGGGCGGATCCGGGTCACCGAGGTCGCGCCTCCGCCGACCCGGTCGTCCACTCTGGCGCTGGTGCGCGACGGATTCCGGCTCGTCCTGCGGCACCCGGTGCTGCGCGCGGCGCTCGGCTGCACCACCACCGTCAACTTCTTCACGATGATGGCCAGCGCGCTGTCGGTCCTGTACGCGAGCCGCGAGCTGCGCCTGTCCGCCGGCACCATCGGTCTCGTCCTCGGCGTCGGTGCGGTCGGGGCACTGGCGGGCGCGGCGCTGGCGCCCCGGGTCTCCCGCGCGATCGGTGTGGGCCGTACCGCGATCGTCGGAGCGGCCCTGTTCCCCGCGCCGATCGCGCTGACGGCCCTGGCCGCGGGCCCGACCTGGGCGAAGGTGACGCTGCTGGCGGGCGCGGGGCTGCTCTCCGGCATCGGTGTGATGCTCATGGACGTCAACCTCAACGCCCTCCTCGCCCGGGTCACCCCGGACGACGCCCGGGGCCGGCGGGCCGGCGCGTACGCCGCGATCAACTACGGCGTACGCCCGGTGGGTGCGCTGGTCGGCGGCGCGCTCGGCACGGTCCTCGGGCTGCGGCCCACCCTGGTCGTGGCCGGCGTGGGCGGGATGCTGGCCGCGCTCTGGCTGGTCGCCTCCCCGGTGCGGCACATCGCCACGATCGACGACGCGGCGCCCGATCAGGCCGCGTCCGCGCGGAGCAGCGCGGACGACCCGCCCCCGTCGTCACTCACCCCACGGTGAGCGACCGCACGCCGACGATCTGGCCGCCGCTGGTCTCCCCGGTCGGACGGAACCCCAACCGCAGGTAGAACTCCTCCGGCCCGTCCTCCCCCGCCTCCCACGTGGTGAACGCGCGGTCGCGTCCCCGGCGGCGCACCTCGGCGCAGACGGCCTCTACCGCGAACCGGCCGTACCCACGGCCCTGCTCGTCGGCGGAGATGTTCAGCCGCCACAGCCCGGAGCGGATGTCGTCCGGCCGGTCCGGCGCCCACTCGATGTCGAGGAAGGCCATGAGAAAACCCACGACCAGGTCACCGTCCACCACGAGGCGCGGCCAGGCCACCGGACCCCAGGCGTACGCCTCGGCGAGCGACTCCGCGACCGGCGTCACGAACCGTTCCTGCTCGGGTCGGACGCGCAGCCGGCACGCGTCCTCCACGTTGCCGGGGGTGATCGTCTCCAGGCGCGGCGAGATCGACATGCCGGCACCCTAGCCGTCGCTGTCGCCCCGGCGGGCCAGGAGGGTGGCGGACTGGTGCCGCCGCCCCGGATCGGGCTCCTCGAACCTACCGCAGCCGTCTAGGGGTTCCGGACGGACCTTAATCCACTCGGCTTCACTGAAGTCGGGTTGTCGGAGCGCTCGGGATACCCCGACTTCAATGAAACCGAGTCGACCTTGGCCGCCGCGACCGCCCTCACGTCCGTGACCTCTGCATCGTCCAACGGGGCGGGCGGCACCAGGTACCCGCCGGGACGGGCACAATGGCCGGGTGGCACATCTGGGACTGGTCGCACTGGTGGTGCGCGATTACGACGAGGCGATCTCCTTCTACGTCGACCGGGTCGGCTTCGACCTGGTGGAGGACACGCCCCGACCGGACGGTTCGCGCTGGGTGGTGGTCCGGCCCGCCGGTGCCCGGGAGACGGCGTTGCTGCTCGCCCGCGCGTCCACCCCGGAGCAGCACGAACGTGTCGGCGACCAGACCGGTGGCCGGGTCGGCCTGTTCCTGAACACCGACGACTTCGCCCGTGACCACGCGCGGATGAGCGCGGCCGGGGTGCGGTTCGTCGAGGAGCCGCGCCACGAGGCGTACGGGTCGGTAGCGGTCTTCGAGGACCTGTACGGCAACCGGTGGGACCTGATCCAGCCCCGGGGCTGACCGACGGAGGGGCACCTGACGGATCGGCGACAACGCACGCACCGTACGTGATCATCCTGCACTGTTCGTGTTATTCTCCGGCGTCGATTTGCCGCGTGGACCCCCGAGCGGGTCGTTTCGCCTAAGGACGTCCCCTTCGATGCCGGCCGTTTCCGCCTCCATCCCGGCGCACGCCACGTTGGACACCCCGGCGGGCGGTGCCTTCACCCTCATCTTCACCACGCTGCCGGCGCTGCTCCGGCTCTCCTGCGGGCTGGTCGGTGCGGTGGTGGCCCTGTCGGTGTGGACGCCACCGGTCGCGCCGGCGGTGCTGGTGCCGGCCGTCACGGCGTTGACCGTCTGGTCGGTCTGGTACGCGGCCCGCGCCCTCCGGCACGGCATCTCCGGTCCGCTGGCAGCCGGTGACGTCGTCCTCACCACCGCCACCTGCCTGGCGATCCCGGTGCTGGTGGCGCCCGAGGTGCTGCCCGGCGAGGGGAGCTGGATCGCCGTCCTGGCCAGCACCACGGTGATCAACGCGCAGGCCACCACGCCGGTGCGCTGGTCGGTGCCGGCGGGCCTGCTGGTCACCGGCGCGTACGCCGTCGGCGCGGGGGGCGCCGGCGCCCGGGGCGAGGCGAC
>NZ_JBFAMU010000195.1:0-8961 GCF_040656655.1 Micromonospora sp. NPDC049799 | reverse complement strand
GTCACCACGTCGTCGGCCCGGCCGCGCAGCGCGGCCACGGTCGGGGCGACGTCGGCGCCGCGCAGCCAGGTGAGGAAACCGTCGACCTCGCCGACCACGATCCGCTCCACGGCGGCGGCGTCGGCGGCGGCCGGACCGTCGGCGATCAGCGTGGCCATCCGGTCGATGTCGATCACCTCGACGCCGGGCAGGTCGGTGACGCCGGGCTCCACGTCACGCGGCACGGCCAGGTCGAGCAGGACCAGCGGGCCCCGCTCCGGGTCCCGGTCGGCGAGCGCCCGGCCGACGACGTCCCGGGTGAGGACCGCCTCCGTGGCGGCGGTGGCCGCCACGACGATGTCCACGGTGGAGAGGGCTGAGGTCAGCTCCGCGATCGGTGCGGCGGCGGCCCCGTACGACTCGGCGAGCCGGACCGCCCGGTCGGCGCCCCGGTTGGTCACGGTGAGGGGGCCGGCGCCCAGCCGGGACAGCGTCGCCACACCCAGCGACCCCATCGCGCCCGCGCCGACCACGAGGGCCGGACGGCCGGCCAGGTCGCCGTCGAGCAGCTCCGCGGCCAGGTCGAGCGCGGCGGTGACCACGCTCTGGCCGGCCCGGTCGATGCCGGTCTCGGCGTGCGCCCGCTTACCGACCCGCAGCGCCTGCTGCATCAGCTCGTGCAGGAGGCGGCCGGCGGTGTCCGCGCCGGTCGCCCAGTGGTACGCGTCACGCAGCTGGCCGAGGATCTGCGCCTCGCCGACGACCATCGAGTCCAGTCCGGCGGCGACCCGGAAGACGTGGTCGACGGCGGCGGCGTCGAAGTGCACGTACAGGTTGTTGGCCAGCGCCGCCGGCTGGCAGCCGGCCTGCTCGGCCAGGACCGCGCAGATGTCGCCCAGCCCGCCGTGGAAACCGGACACGGCGGCGTAGACTTCCACCCGGTTGCAGGTGGAGACCAGCACCGCCTCGGTCACGTAGGGCTGTGCGACCAGGCGGTCCAGCATGCGGGTGAGGTCGGCGGGTGCGACCGCGAGCTGCTCCAGCGTGGCGACCGGAGCCGTGCGGTAGGACGCGCCGACGACGAGCAGTTTCACGTGCCGATCGCCTCCTGCGTGTCGGTGACCGCGAGACCGCCCGGCAGGGCGGTGAGGGCGGACCCGCCGGTGGCGGGGAGCGCGGTCAGAGACGCCTTGCGGTGCTCGTGGAAGGACAGGATCTGCAGCTCGATGGCGAGATCGACCTTGCGCACGTCGACCCCCTCCGGAACCGAGAGTACGCAGGGCGCGAAGTTCAGGATGCTCGTCACACCGACCGCGACGAGCTGGTCGGCGACGCCCTGCGCGGCGGCGGCGGGGGTGGCGATCACGCCGATGGCGAGGGCCTCCTCGGCGGCGATCCGGGGCAGCTCGTCGATGTGGTGGACGACCAGACCGTTGATCTCCTCGCCGACCCGGGCGGCGTCGGCGTCGAGGAGCGCGGCGATGCGGAAGCCGCGGCTGGCGAACCCGTCGTAGCCGGCCAGGGCGTGACCGAGATTACCCACTCCGACCAGGGCGACCGCCCGGCGCTGGGTGAGCCCGAGCACGTACTCGATCTGCTCGATCAGCAGCGCCAGGTCGTACCCGACGCCCCGGGTGCCGTACGACCCGAGGTGGGAGAGGTCCTTGCGGAGCTTGGCGGAGTTCACCCCGGCGGCACCGGCCAGGCCCTCGCTGGACACCGTCTCGTGGCCGCTCTCGGCCAGGTTGTGCAGGGCACGGAGGTATTCGGGAAGACGCGCGACGGTCGCCTCGGGCAGGTCCGGGAGCGCCGGTACGGCACCGGCGCGGCCGGGCGCGCCTGGGTGACGGTGCTGACTCATGAGACTCCGTGCGGTGCGATCCTCGGCCAACTCTGCTGGTCGGCCGCTTCGGGACTCCCGCTGGCGACCGAGATTGCCGGCTGTGCTAGCAGGGCGCGTCGGAACTACAGAGTAGGCGCTTGTGAAGACGTGCACAAATCGCGATCTTGCTGGCCCGCGACGCGGCTCCACCAGGCCTCCATTCCGCAAGATCGATCGGACACCTCGGGTGGCGCCGCTCGGTAATTATTGCTCAATTAAGACTTCTCTGACCAATCGCGCGACGCGGCTCGCCGACCGGGGTAGGGCCAGCCCTACGACGGAGAGGCGGGCCGACGGGATGGGTACGGCGGTTGGCGCTTGCCTAGCCTCGTGGACATGACCGCAGTTCCCGCCGCCGAGCCCCTGCCCGAGTCCGACCGGCGGCCCGGCGTCTTCGGGCAACTCCTCGTCGACTCCGGGTACGTCGTGCTCAGCCTCCCCCTGGCGATCGTGTCGTTCGTGATCCTGGTGACCGGAGTCGCACTCGGCCTCGGGCTGCTGGTGACCGTGATGGGCCTGCCGATCCTCACCGGCACCCTGTACGCCGCCCGCGGGATCGCCGACATCGAACGCCTGCGCCTGCCGGCGATCCTGCGCCGGCCCCGGATCCGCCCGCGGTACCTGGTCCCCGAGGCGGGCGCGGGGGGCTGGCGGCGGATCTTCCTGCCGATGCGTGACGCCCAGTCCTGGCTGGATCTGGCCCACGGCATCTTCCGGCTGGTGGTGGCCGTGGTCGCCTTCGTGGTCACGCTCACCTGGTGGGCGGTCGCGCTCGCCGGTGTCCTCTACGTCACCTACGACTGGGCGATCCCCTACGGACCGGAGGACGTCGGCCTCAACGACCTCCTCGGCCTCGGTGACTCGCCGGCGGCCCGGATCGCGGTGAACACGGCCATCGGGCTGCTCTTCCTGTTCACCCTGCCGAACGTGGTGCGCGCGTGCGCCCTGCTGGAGGCCTCCCTCGGCCGGGCGCTGCTGACCGGGGTGGCGGAGATGCGCAACCGGATCACGGTGCTGGAGGAGCAGAAGCGGGCCGCCGTGTCCGCGGAGGCGACCGCGCTGCGCCGCCTGGAACGGGACATCCACGACGGCCCGCAGCAGCGCCTGGTCCGGCTCGCGATGGACCTGAGCCGGGCCCGGCAGCAACTGGTCACCGACCCGGAGGCGGCCGGCCGGACCCTCGACGAGGCCGTCGGTCAGACCCGGGAGGCCCTCGCCGAGCTGCGCGCCCTCTCCCGGGGCATCGCACCGCCGATCCTGGTGGACCGGGGCCTGCCCAGCGCTCTCGCGGCACTCGCCGGCCGGGGCCTCATCCCGATCGAACTGCGGGTCGACGCGGACCTCGGCGACCCCGCGGGGCGGCTCGACCCGGTGACGGAGAACACCGCGTACTTCGTCGTCGCCGAGGCGCTCACCAACGTCGCCAAGCACAGCCGGGCCACCACGTGCCAGGTCAGCGTGTCCCGGGAGGGACGACGGCTGCGGGTGGTCGTGGACGACGACGGCCAGGGCGGTGCGAACGTCGCCAAGGGGCACGGCCTCGCCGGCATCGCCGACCGCGTCCGGGCGGTCGGGGGCCGGCTCACGGTGGTGAGCCCGGCCGGCGGCCCCACCGAGATCCGCGCCGACCTGCCGCTGTGAGCGGGAGCACCGCCTCGGACGAGGCCGCTCCGCACCGGACCGGGGCCGGGCCGGCATGGTAGACAGCGGCATGCGCATCGTGATCGCGGACGACGCCGTGCTCCTGCGGGAGGGGCTGGTCCGGCTGCTCTCCGAGCAGGGGCATCGGGTGGTGGCCGCCGTGGGGGACGGCGACGCGCTGGTGGAGGCGGTGGTGACGCACCGGCCGGACGTGTCGATCGTGGACGTGCGGATGCCGCCGTCGCACACCGACGAGGGACTGCGGGCGGCCGTGGAGGCTCGGCGGCTGGTGCCCCGGACGCCGATCCTGGTGCTGTCGCAGTACGTGGAGGTGTCGTACGCCGACGACCTCCTCGACACGACCGGGGGTGGCGGGGGCGGAATCGGCTACCTGCTGAAGGACCGGGTGGCCGCGATCGACGAGTTCCTCGACGCGCTGACCCGGGTGGCCGGTGGCGGCACCGTGCTCGACCCGGAGGTGGTGGGGCAGCTCTTCGCCCGCCGCCGCCGCGACGACCCGCTGCGCCACCTGACCCCGCGCGAGCGCGAGGTGCTCGCCCTGATGGCCGAGGGCCACTCGAACACGGCCATCGCCCGCACCCTGGTGGTGAGCGACGGCGCGGTCGAGAAGCACGTACGCAACATCTTCACCAAGCTGGACCTCCCGCCGGACACCGAGCAGCACCGGCGGGTGCGGGCCGTCCTGACCTACCTGCGCAACTGACCCACGATCAGGGCAGGGTGCGGGCCAGGGTGACCGCCTCGGTCAGGGTGTCGGCGACCGGGTGGCCGGAGGCGCGGAGGCGGATCGGGTCGGTGAAGCCGCCGGTGTACAGCACGGCGCGTCCGCCGACCTCCAGCGCCGCGTCGGCGTCGTCGAGGGAGTCGCCGATCAGCACCACGTCCCGACCGTCCACGTCCAGCTCGGCCAGGTGCCGCCGCAGCGACTCGGCCTTGCGGTCACCGCCGACCGTGGCCCGCAGCCCGTCCACCCGGACGAAGTGGCCGGTCAGGCCGTACGTGTGCACGGTCGGGACCAGCTCGGAGTGGAACCACATGGACAGCAGGGACTGGCTGCCCGGCCAGGAGGCCATCGCCACCTGCGCGTCGTGGGCGAGCCGGCAGGTGGTCAGGCCCTCCCGGTACGCGTTGTGGAAGATCGTGTCCAGCCGGCCGAACTCCTCGTCGTCGACCGCCTGACCGAGCACCTCGGCGTAGTAGTCGGCGATCGGGCGGCGGAACCGCACCCGGTGTTCGTCGGCGGTGACGGTGGGGCCGCCGACGGTGGCGAAGACGGTGTTGGTCGAGGCGACGACGAGGTCGAGGTCGTTGAGCAGCGTGCCGTTCCAGTCCCAGACCAGGTGGGGTCGTGCAGCGTCCATCGCCGCACCCTACCGAAGGCGGCCCGGCCGGAAACGCCCGCCGGGACCCGCGACCGTACCCTCAGAGCTGCGGGGTGGTCAGGTCCTTCAGCAGGCGCTCCTCCTCCACCCGCCAGTAGCCGTGCTCCTTGCCGTCGAGCAGGACCACCGGCAGCCGCTCGCCGTACTCGCGCTCCAGCTCGATGTCGTCGGTGACGTCCTTTTCGATCCAGCGGTCCCCGGTGACCGCGACCACCCGGTCGAGGGCAACCTTCGCGTCCTCGCAGAGGTGGCAGCCGGGCCGGGTGATCAGGGTGATGCGGGGCTCACGCATCGGTGTCCTCCGTGGTGCGGGCGTCGGCCGGAGCCGACGGTCGGGTGGCCGGTGCCGCGTCGGGGCGGCACCGCGGACGGTGTCGTCTCACGACGACTCCGGCCGGAGCAGGGTCTTGCGTACCTTGCCGATCGCCGAGTGCGGCAACTCGTCGACGAACTCGACGGCGGTCGGGCACTTGAACCGGGCCAGGTTCCGGGTGCAGTGGGCGAGCAGGTCCGCACCGGTGACCGGCCGCCCCGGCGCCGGCACCACGTACGCCCGGACAGTCTCTCCGGTCCGGGGGTGCGGCACACCCAGTACCGCCGACTCGGCCACGCCCGGGTGCGCGGAGAGCACCAACTCGACCTCGTGCGGGTACACGTTGAAGCCGTTGACCAGGATCAGCTCGCCGATCCGGTCGACCAGGAAGAGGTTGCCGCCGTCGTCGGCGTACGCGACGTCGCCGGTCGCCCACCAGCCGTCGGCGTCGGGGCCGCCCCGCCCGTCGGGCCAGTAACCGGAGAAGAGGTTCGCCCCGCGCACGACGATCTCGCCGGGGTCGCCGCCGAGCGCCGCGTCGGACAGGTCCGGCCCGTCCGGGTCGTCGTCCGGCGCGGTCCCGCCGTCCGGCCACACGTCCGTGCCGTCCGGTCCGACCAGGCGCAGCTCGACGCCGGGCAGCGGCCGGCCGATCGAGCCGGCCGTCGGCTCGCCGCCGACCAGGGTGGAGGTGAGCACCGGCGCGGTCTCGGTCAGGCCGTACCCGACGTGCACCGGCCGTCCGGTGACCTCGGTGAAGCGCGCCGCGACGGCCGGCTCCAGCGGCGCCGCGCCGCAGACCACCACACGGACCGACGCCAGCGCCGTGGCGACCGTGTCGGCGTCCGCGCCGGACCACGCCGCGACCATCGACGGCACGCCGACCAGCACGGTGACCCGGTGCCGCGCGATCTCGGCGAGCCCGGCGTCGTCGCCCAGGTCGTCGACGAGCACCCCGGTCGCGCCGTGGTGGACCACCGCGCCGAGCCCCGAGTTGAGCCCGTACGCGTGGAAGAGCGGCAGCGCCAGCAGCAGGGTGTCGTCGGGGCCGACCACTGGCGGGTCGATGGCGTCGACCTGGTCGTGGTTGGCGGCCAGCGCCCGGTGCGACAGCATCGCGCCCTTCGGCCGGCCCTCGGTGCCCGACGTGTAGAGCAGTACGGCCAGGTCCTCGCCACCCCGGGCCGGGAAGGCGTCGGTGCCGCCGGCGGTCGGCGGTGCCGTGTGGACCGCGCGGAGCGCGGGCAGTTCGTCGGTGACCGCGGCGATCCGGTCCCGGACCGGCTGCGCGCAGATCAGCACGGTGGCGCCGGAGTCGGCGAGGACGTGCCGGAGCTCCGGCCCGGTGAAGCCGGGGTTCACCGGGACGGCGACCAGTCCGGCGCGCAGCACGGCGAGGTAGCTGACGACGAAGTCCGGGGTGTTGCCCAGCGCGATCGCCACCCGGGGCGGATGCCGGTCCGGTTCGTCAGCGTCGGCCGCCGGCGCCGGTACGGCGACGGCGAGGCCCCGGGCGGTGGCGCTCACCGCGGCGTCCAGCTCGGACCACGTCAGGGTCTGCTCGCGCCAGTGCAGCGCGGGGTGGTCGGGGTGGGCGGCGGCCACCCGACGGAGCCGGTCGGCCAGTGTCGACCCGCCGCTTGCGGTTGCGTCCTGCACGGTGGCTGAGTCTGGCACAGCGAACCCCGCGCCGACAGTCGCCGACATCGCCGACACCACGCGGGACAGTCCCGGCGACGGGACCGCCGGGCGGCGCGGGCGGCTACGGAGCGCACGTCCACCCACGACGGACCGAGGGGCCGCCGACACACCGGCGACGAGGTCGGCCGACCCGGCCCGCGACGACACCGACCTCGCCACTGACCTGGAATCCACTCGCGACCAGCGAGCCGCGGCAAAGTCAATCGCACACGACGGACAACCGGTCCGCCATCGGTGCGACGCGCGGGGAAATACTTCGGCCCTGTGTAACGGACTTGCCACGCGCGGGTGACGTTGGCCCTATCATCACTCGGGTCGGGTCACCCCATTTGCCGTGAGTCGACACCCCTCAGCCCGAGGAGGCCCCCGTGCCCGTGAGCGCATTGGACCAGCACCTCAGGGGGATCTGCCGCCCGTCGGCACACCCCCGACCCGTCCTGTCCGGCCACGCCGTACCCGGCCGGGACGCGGCGGCGACACGCCGAACGGCGTGCGCCGTCGTCGGTGGGACGGAGGCGGTCCGATGACCACCTTCGGATACGCCGAACGCCCGTCCGGCCTGACCGGCCCGGCGATCCGCGCCACGGTCAACGAACGCGCCGCCGCCCGGAGTTCCCTGGAGGACACCGCCAACCTCGTCGTCCGGGGTGAGGGGTCGAGCCGCATCCGGAACCGGCCGCCGCACCACAACGAGCCACCGCCACGACCAGCCACACCGGGCGGCAACGCCAAGCCGATCGGCGGCCGGGTCGCGTCCCCGGCCCGACCGACGATGCCGGTCCAGGGGCGGCGATCCGTGGACCCGCCCACGGCCGTCGAGGAGTCGATGACCGAGACGGCGGTACTGCCGGCGGTGACCTCGACGCCCGCGCCGACCGTCACCTCCACCGGGTACCCCAGCCGACCCGACCCGTCCGACCCGGCCACCGAGGTGTGGAGCCTGGTCGAGCGCGCCCAGGCCGGTGAGGCCGAGGCGTTCGGCCTCATCTACGACCGGTACGTGGACACCGTCTTCCGCTTCGTCTACTTCCGGGTCGGTAACCGTCAGCTCGCCGAGGACCTGACCTCCGACACCTTCCTGCGGGCGTTGAAGCGGATCGGCAGCTTCACCTGGCAGGGCCGGGACCTCGGCGCCTGGCTGGTGACGATCGCCCGCAACCTGGTGGCCGACCACTTCAAGTCCGGCCGCTACCGGCTGGAGGTCACCACCGGCGACGTGCTCGACGCCGACCGGGAGGACCGGGGGCCGGAGGGCAGCCCGGAGGCGGCCGTGGTGGAGCACATCACCAACGTCGCCCTGCTCAGCGCGGTCAAGCAGCTCAACCCGGAGCAGCAGGAGTGCATCGTGCTCCGCTTCCTGCAGGGCTTCTCGGTGGCCGAGACCGCCCGCGCGATGGGCAAGAACGAGGGCGCGATCAAGGCTCTCCAGTACCGGGCGGTGCGGGCACTGGCCCGACTGCTGCCCGACGGTTTCCAGCCGTAGTCCTCTTCCTGTGGTGGTCGGCCATGACCTGCGGAGTCTCCGCAGGTCATGGCCGTGTCCGCCGGTGACGCCGATCACTTTGCGTGAGTTCGCCCCCGCCTGCCCCGTAACCCATGGCATGCGCGGAGCGTTTCTCCGGGTGCGACCGTTGGCAGCCCCGGCGTCCCCCGGGCCCCAGGTCCGGCAGCGTGGCCGGCCACGACCTCCGTCCGTGGTGTGCCGCCGTCACCGGTCGTCGGCGACGACAGCGGCCGGCCGGCCGCGACCAGCGAGAGGAGGTGCCTGCGGTGGACAGCGACCTCTTCTCCCGCCGGCGCGCCGAGCGCTTCGCGCAACTTCTCGACGAGGCCAACGGTGGCCGACGGCACCACGTCCGTTCCCGGGCCGACGACCAGCTGACCGCGCTCGTCGCGGTCGGCCGGCGACTCGGCGCGGCGGTGCCGACCGTCGAGGTCGAGCCCGACTTCCGCACCAGCCTGCGGGCGATGCTGGTCGCCACCGCCGAACGCGAGGGCATCGGCGCTCCGGCGGCCACGCCCGAGCCGGCGGCGCGACGCCT
>NZ_JBFAMU010000194.1:0-9003 GCF_040656655.1 Micromonospora sp. NPDC049799 | reverse complement strand
CCCGCCGTCGGACCGGAGCGCGGGTCGTCCCCGTGCGCACCGCCGGACGGCCGGTCCCCCAGCGCCGGCCCGTCCACCGGGCGGTCCCCCCGAACCGCCCCGACAGGCCGACGCACCAGCCGGTACGCCTGCATGCCCCCATCCCACCAGACCCGTACGACACCGCCCCACACCCCACCCACCGCGCGTCCCGACCGCGGAGGGGCCGGGGGCGGGGCGGGGGGCTGGGGGGAGCGGGGGTGGGGGTTAGGTGAGGTGGGATTCCAGGGTGTCCAGGGCGGTGGGGATGCTGTCCGCCACGAGGAGGAGGTCCAGGCCCGCGGGTTTGAGGAACCGCTGGTCGGCGAGGGTGTGCAGCCAGTCGAGCAGGGGACGGTAGAAGCCGTCGGTGTCCAGGAGCACCATCGGCTTGGCGTGCAGGGCGAGGGTCGCGGTGGTCCAGACCTCGAAGAGCTCGTCGAGGGTGCCGAGGCCGCCGGGGAGCGTGAGGAACGCGTCCGACTTGTCGATCATGAGCGTCTTCCGGCTGGCCATGGAGTCCGTGACCAGCAGCTCGTCGGAGGCGAGGTCGGCGACCTCCAGGTCGACCAGTGCCTGCGGGATCACGCCGAGTGTGCGACCGCCCGCGGCCCGGGCGCCGTCCGCCACCGCACCCATCATGCCGACGCACCCGCCGCCGCTGACCAGCGTGTGGCCGCGTCGGGCGATCTCCGCGCCAACCTCGGCCGCGAGGTCCAGGAAGCGCTGGTCGAGCGTGCGGGAGGAGGCGCAGAAGACGCAGATCGCGGCCACGTCAGTCCTTTCCGCCCTCGTCGGCGGCGGCCCGCTGCTCGGCGGCGGCCACGGCGACCGCCTCCTCCTGGACCGCCTCCTGCTCGGCGGAGAGGGCGGCCTCCGCCTCCACGATGTGCCGGACCGCGGCGTCGACGTCGTTGGTGAGGCAGATCAGCTCCAGGTCGACCGCGCCGATCTTGCCGCCGGCCGCCATCGTGTCGCGGAGCCAGTCCAGCAGGCCCTGCCAGTACTCGGTGCCCATCAGCACCACCGGGAAGCGGGTGACCTTGCCGGTCTGCACGAGGGTGAGCGCCTCGAACAGCTCGTCCATGGTCCCGAAGCCGCCGGGCAGCACGACGAACGCCTGGGCGTACTTGACGAACATCGTCTTGCGGGCGAAGAAGTAGCGGAAGTCGATGGCGAGGTCGACCCAGTCGTTGAGGCCCTGCTCGAAGGGGAGTTCGATGCCGAGCCCGACGGACAGCCCACCCGCGTCGCTGGCACCCCGGTTGGCGGCCTCCATCACGCCGGGACCACCGCCGGTGATGACCGCGTACCCGGCCCGGGCCAGAGCCGCGCCCAGCGCCTCGGCCATGCGGCACTCCGGACTGTCCGGGCGGCTGCGGGCGGAACCGAACACGCTGACGGCCGGCGGAAGGTCGGCCAGGGTGTCGAACCCCTCGACGAACTCGGACAGGATCCGCAGCGCCCGCCAGGCGTCCCTCGTCTTCCAGTCGCCGCGCCCGCGCGAGTCCAGCAGGCGCTGGTCCGCGGTGCTCTCGGTGGCCGCCCGCCGCCGCAGCGTGACGGCGCCCCGGTGCCGTTCCGTTCCCGGTGCGCGCCCGCTCTCCCGCCCGTTGCTCTGGCTCATGGGAGCAACCGTAGTGGAGCGGCACCGACCGGGTGCGCTGGGCGACGAGCCCGGAAATTAGTTGGCCGCGACGGGCAACTAATTCGGTCGCCCGTACGTCTTATCATTCACATACCCGGTATGCGCCGGGCACGCGCCTTCGGGGGAGGGAGCCAGCGTGATCAGCAACAGCGAGATGATCCGGATCCGGCGTCAGATGCAGCGCCGCATCCGGGACGTGGTGGCCGAGCGTCGCCGCGCCCGCCTGATGGAGCCGTCCACCACCGCCACCCCGTCCGTCGACCACACCGACGCCCTGGCCGGTGCCAGCGCGTCCCACCCCACCATCTCCTGAGTCGGCTCCGGCCGCACGACGTCGAGGGGTCCGCCCGGTGCGGACCCCTCGACGAGGCGATACGGACCTAGTCGGCGGCGAGCCAGCGGTGCAACGTGGCGGCACCGTCGCGGATCTTGCCGATCTCGACGTGCTCGTCCCGGTGGTGCGCCAGGTTGGGGTCGCCCGGGCCGAAGTTCAGCGCCGGGACGCCCATCGCCGCGAAGCGCGCCACGTCCGTCCAGCCGAGCTTGCCGACCGGCTCCGCGCCGACGGCGGTGAGAAACTCCCGCGCCGCCGGGTTGTCCAGCCCCGGCAGGGCACCGGGAGCCATGTCGGTCACCGTCAGGTCGAAGCCCGCGAAGACCTCGCGTACGTGGGCCTCGGCCCCCGCCGCGTCACGGTCGGGCGCGAACCGGAAGTTGACCTCGATCTCGCACCGGTCCGGGATCACGTTGCCGGACACCCCGCCGACGATCCGGACCGCGTTCAGCCCCTCGCGGTACTCGCAGCCGTCGATGGTGACGCGCCGGGCCTCGTACGCCTGGAGCCGGCGCAGCACCTCCCCCGCGCCGTGGATGGCGTTCACGCCCCGCCAGGACCGGGCGGAGTGGGCCCGCTCGCCGTGGGTGGTCACGATCGCCCGCATGGTGCCCTGACAGCCCGCCTCGACCACGCCGTACGTCGGCTCCAGCAGCACCGCGAAGTCGGCCCGCAGCCACTCCGGGTACGCCTCGGAGACCAGGAAGAGTCCGTTGTACTTCGACTCGATCTCCTCCGCCTCGTAGAAGAAGTACGTGACGTCGTACCTCGGGTCCGGCAGGGTGACCGCCAGGTGCAGCGCGTACGCCACCCCGGACTTCATGTCGGAGGTGCCGCAGCCGTACAGGAGGTCGCCGCGCAACGTGGAGGGGAAGTTGTCGTTGTGCGGGACGGTGTCCAGGTGCCCGGCCAGCACCACCCGCTGGGCCCGCCCCAGGTCGGTACGTGCCATCACGGTGTTGCCGTGGCGGAAGGTGGTGAGGTGCGGCACGCCGCGCAGCACCTGCTCGACGTGGTCGGCGATGGCCTGCTCGTTGAGGGAGACGGACTCTATGTCGACCAGTGCGCGGGTCAACGCCACCGGATCGGCGAGGACCTCGGGGGTCAGCGGGTTCTCCATGGATCGCACGGTACCGTCACACTCGTGACGACTGCAGAATCCGCCTGGGGCATCGGTCTGGCCACCGTGACCGCCGACGACCAGGTGCTCGACACCTGGTACCCGACCGGCAAGCTGGGCCTCGGCAACCTGCCGCTGGTCGCCGGTGAGGACGAGGCGGACGTCCTCGACCTGCCGCCGGGAGCGGTCGGCGACCGGGCGCTGCCGGGTCTGCGTACGGTCCAGGTGGTGACCGTGATCGGCGCGGTGGACGACCCGATCAAGGACGCCCCCGACGCGTACCTCCGGCTGCACCTGCTCTCCCACCGCCTGGTGCGGCCGAACGAGGTCAACCTCGACGGCATCTTCGGCAAGCTGGCCAACGTGGCCTGGACCTCGGCCGGGCCGTGCCCGCCCGAGCGGGTCGACGAGCTGCGGGTGATCGAGCGGGCCGCCGGCCGCCACCTGGCGGTGTACGGGGTGGACAAGTTCCCCCGGATGACCGACTACGTGGTGCCGTCCGGCGTGCGGATCGCCGACGCGGACCGGGTCCGGCTGGGCGCCCACCTGGCCGCCGGCACGACCGTCATGCACGAGGGCTTCGTGAACTTCAACGCCGGCACGCTGGGCACCTCGATGGTCGAGGGGCGGATCGTGCAGGGCGTCGTGGTCGATGACGGCTCGGACATCGGTGGCGGTGCCTCGATCATGGGCACGCTCTCCGGCGGCGGCACCGACAGGATCAGCATCGGGCAGCGGAGCCTGGTCGGCGCGAACGCCGGGGTGGGGATCTCGCTGGGCGACGACTGCGTGGTCGAGGCCGGCTGCTACATCACCGCCGCGTCGAAGATCACCCTGCCGGACGGCCGGGTGGTCAAGGGCCGTGAGCTGTCCGGCGTGGACGGGCTGCTCTTCTGGCGCAACTCGGTGACCGGCGCGCTGGAGGCGAAGCCGCGCACCGGCCGGGGCATCGAGCTGAACGCCGCCCTGCACGCCAACGACTGACGCCAAGGAGCAGGTGCGCGCCGGCCGGTTCCGGCATCATCGAGCGGTGACCTCGATGAAGGATCGGATGCTGGCCGGCGAGCCGTACATCGCCGACGACCCCGCGATCATCGCCGACCTCGGTCGCGCCGCCCGGCTCATGCACCGTTTCAACACCAGCTCGCCGGACGACCCACCGGGCCGGCTGGCCGTGCTGCGGGAGCTGCTCGGTGAGCTGGGCGAGGACACCTGGATCCGGCCGCCGTTCCACTGCGACTACGGCGGCAACATCCGTATCGGGCCGCGGAGCTTCGTCAACTACCAGGCGGTCTTCCTCGACGTCGCCGCCATCACCATCGGCGCCGATGTCCAGATCGGCCCGAACGTGCAGTTGCTCACCCCGACGCATCCGGTGGAGCCGGAACCCCGCCGCGCCAAGTGGGAGTCGGCGCGGCCGATCACCCTCGCCGACAACGTGTGGCTCGGCGGGGGCGTGGTCGTCCTGGCCGGCGTCACGGTCGGCGAGAACACGGTGGTGGGCGCGGGCGCCGTCGTGACGAGGGACCTGCCCCCGAACGTCGTCGCGGTGGGTAACCCGGCCCGGCCGGTGCGCC
Organism: Micromonospora sp. NPDC049799; assembly: GCF_040656655.1. Classification (NCBI taxonomy): domain Bacteria; kingdom Bacillati; phylum Actinomycetota; class Actinomycetes; order Micromonosporales; family Micromonosporaceae; genus Micromonospora; species Micromonospora sp. NPDC049799. The sequence continues at coordinate 4,306 of NZ_JBFAMU010000194.1, read as the reverse complement.
GGCTCGACTGACTCGGATCAGGCCCTTCACCTGCACAAACACCCCTTCGGGGGCTGTTGCTGCGGCAGGTCGACCGGCACTCTGAGTGGTGATGCGGTCACCAGGAGGTAGTCATGGCCGGTCGGGTGCTCGAACTCCGCGTCCACGGGGTGTCCAACACGCCCCCCGACCAGATCCTGGGCCTGCAACCCGGGCCGGGGCCGGACCAGCCCCAGCCGTGGCTGGTCGCCGGGGACGCGACCACGGGCTTCTACCGCTCCACCGCCGCCGCGCCGGAGGACCCGGTGGTGGTCGAGGCGTACAGCTGGGGGCAGTTGACCTCCGGCGCGCGGACCGCGCGCGACGTCGAGCGGGCCCTGTGGACGGTGCTGCTGCCGTTCACCCTGGCCAACATCGCGCTGCACGCCCGGCCGGGCATCCCGCCCGACCCGGACACCGAGCGCTGGGGCAGCCGCTCGGGCATCGCCGCGTGGCTGATCCGGCTGTTCTGCCTGAGCCTGACCGGCACGCTGGTCCTGACCTTCGCCGGGGTGGGCGTCGACCTCATCGGGTGGCAGTGCGTCGACGCGGCCTGCCTGGGACGGGTCCCGGGCCCCTGGGAGTTCCTCGGTCGGGGCTGGTGGAGCGAGGGCGCCCGCGCGCTCGCGGTCGGCCTGCTCGTGCCCGTGGCGCTCCTGGGCGTCCTCGGCCTGGCCACCTGGCGGACCTACCAGTACGAGGCGGAGATGCCGGCCAACCCGGTCGTCCCGTGGACGGCCGGATCAGGAGCGCGGGAGACGGAACCGGCCGGGTACGGGACCGGCCTCCCCCCGCAACCGGTGGGCGAGCCGGAACCGCCCGAGCCACCACCGGACGACCTCGCGAACCCGTTGCAGGACCCGACGTTCTGGTGCGGCGAGGGGCAGTTGCGGCGTGCCGCCGTGCTGCACCTCGGCACCGGCGCGGTGATCGCTGCCGCCGTGGCCCTGGGCCCGGTCCTGGCGATGGATCCCCCGGGGGGAATCCGGGCGGTCCTGGCGACGGCGACGGCGGTCGCGATGGTGGCCGTGGTGCTGATCGCGGTGGTGGCACTCGCCCGTCCGTGGCTGACCCGGCGCGCGGGCTCCACCCCACTGGGCCGGTGGAGCGCCGCGGTCGCCGTGCTCGCCGGTCTCGCACTGGTCGGCACCGCGCTCCTCCTGCTCCTGCCGGACGGGCCGGCGGGAACCCCGCTCTCCGACCTGCGGCCCCCGCCCGGCTGCGACCGGCACCCCGGCGACGCCCGCTGCCTCACCGACCGCTCGCTGCCCGGCTACGACTGGATCATCTCCTGGTACGGCACCGGTCAGCTGCTGCTGCTCATCGCCATCGGGGCGGTCTCCCGGTCCGGCCGCCGGGCCCTGGCCGCACCGGTCACCGCCGCCCTGCTCCTCCCCCTGGGAGTGCTGTGGATCGCCGGCTGGCTGCCCGGGGCGCCGGCCGCACCGGGCGCGCTGGACATCTGGTTGGTGGCCCTCGGCGCGGTCGCCGTCGCCGGCACCGGCCTGGTCCTGCCCCGTACCCGGTCGGCCGCCGGAGGCCAACCCCTGGAGGCGCACACCGACCTGGCCTGGGCCGGGCGCGGGCCGGCGGTGCTGGCCGGCTTCGGCTGGGTGCTCTGCGTCGCCAACAGCGCCGGCCTCTTCCACTGGGTCACCGACCGGCTCAACAACGCCCCGACCCCCAGTGGGCGCTCGCCGATCACCATGCCCACCCCGGTGCTGTGGGCGGGCCTCGCCTTCAGCATCGCCCTGATCGGGCTTCTCGGGGTCGCGCTGCGGGCGCTCGTGCTCCTCGCCCGGCTCCGCCGCGAGGAGTACGCCGCGCTGACGTCCCAACGCCACGCCCTGTCCGCCCACGAGCTGCGGCGCTGCCGGGACGTGGGTTTCTACCACGCCCTGCACCGCCTGGTCGGCGAGCACGCGCTGCGGCTCACCGGCTGCTACGCCGCCGCGTCGGCCGTTCTGGTCGCGCTCGGCTGCGCCGCCGTGCTGTCCCTGACCCGTCCCCACCCCGCCCACGCCACCGGCGGAGCGGCGGTGCTGAAGGCCGTCGCCGACATCGGCGACTCGCTGCTGAGCTGGCTGCCCGTGCTCGTCGCCGCCCTCGGCATGCTCGTCTTCCGCAACGAGGGGGTCCGTCGCACCGTCGGCGTCGTGTGGGACGTGGGGACGTTCTGGCCCCGGGCCGCGCACCCGCTGGCCCCGCCCAGCTACGCCGAGCGTGCCGTGCCGGAGCTGCAGACCCGCACCGCCGGGCTGCTCGCCGCCGCCGACCACGACCCTCGGGGCCTGAACGGGATCATCCTCTCCGGGCACAGCCAGGGCGCGGTGATCTGCGCCGCGGTGATCCTGCAACTGCCCGCGCGGTGGCGGTCGCGGATCTGGTTCTTCTCCTACGGCTGCCAGCTCACCCGCCTCTACGGCCGGGTCTTCCCGGCGTACTTCGGGCCGGACCGGCTGCCGGTGCTGGCCGGGGCGCTGACCCGGAGGGGAACGCCGGGCTGGACCAACTTCTGGCGGGACACCGACCCGCTCGGCTGGCCGGTCAACGCCGGGGAGCGGGACGTGTCCGTCCGGGACCCGGAGGCGCTGCACCCGAGCGACGGGGAGGTCGCCGACCCCCCGATCCGCAACCACAGCGGCTATCCGGACGCGCCCGAGTTCCACCGGGAACGCTCGCGGGTGGCCTGGCTCCTCCGGCGGGGGGTGCCGGCACCCCGACGAGGGTCCGGCTGACCGGGCGGCACCGGCAGCGCGGGGCGTGTGCACCGCGGGCCGCCGCCGTGTCCGGGGTCAGGCCGGCGGCTCCGCCAGGCGTACGACGAGGTCGGCGCGCTCCGCCGTCGCGGTGACCAGGGCGGCGTTGGCCTCGTCGGTGCCCCGCGCCCACTGTCGCGCGTCCTCCGGCGAGCGGCCGTACGCCTCGTGTCGGGCGGTCAGCCGGCGCAGCCGCAGCTCGACGTCCAGGTCGAGGAACCACGCCTCGTGCAGCAGCGGGCGGATCTCCTCCCACGGGAAGTCGGGCACCAGCAGGTAGTTGCCCTCGGTCACCACCAGCCGGACCTCCGGCGGCACCTCGATCGCCCCGGCCACCGGCTCCTCCAGGTCCCGTTGGAACGCCGGTGCCCACACCGAGGTCGGCTCCAGCCGGCGCAGACGGCGCAGCAGGGAGACGTACCCGTTGGCGTCGAAGGTGTCCACCGCACCCTTGCGACCCGCCCGGCCCAGCCGTTCCAGTTCGGCCTGGGCGAGGTGGAAGCCGTCCATCGGCACCAGCCGGGCGGTGGGACCGACGGCCGCCACGACCTGCTCGGCGAGGGTCGACTTACCGGCGCCGGGCGCACCGGCGATGCCGAGGATCTGCCGGGGACCGGCCTCGGCGAGCGCGCGGGCCCGCGCGACCAGGTCGTCGACGGCGACGACGCGGGCGGTGGGCATCAGTGCAGGACCGGTTCGCTGATCGCGAACCGCGCGTGCACCGCCGCGCGCACCTCCTGCGGGCGGGGGTCGAGTTCCAGGTCGGGTGCCCCGCCGGCCTCCGCGCCGCCCGCGTACGCCATCCGGGCGAACATCGGGCGGTCCATGTCGCCGGTGTCGGACAGCTCGATCAGCGCGGTGACGCGGGCGCCGAGGGCCTCGGCGTACTCACGGGCGCGGGACAGCGCGTCGTCGATGGCGGCCCGCCGGGCCTCGCGGTGGGCGGGGCTGTCCGGTCGGAGCGACCACCACGGCCCGGCGACCTCGACCTGGTCCTGGTCGGCCAGGCGCAGCATCAGCTCGCCGAGTGCGGTGAAGTCGGTGACGGTCACGGTGGTGGACACGCTGCCGTGGTACGCGACGACGCGCTCGCCGGAGCGCCGGGTCTCCGGCCGGACCCGCAGCTCGCCGGTCTCCCGCCGGTCGACCGCCGGGGCGTGGGAGTCGATGAGCACCCGAACGGCGGCGGCCCGCTCGGCCAGCCGGGTCAGGGTGGTCTCCCGGTCCCGGTCCCGGGCCAGGGCGGTCACGGTGAACCGGGCGATCTCGGGATCGACCTCCCGGTACGACTCCCCGCGCACCGACACCACCGGCCCGTCCACCATGCCCTCACCCTAGCGGCGTGCCCTCCCGTCCGCCCGTCGTGCCGGCGACCCCGGGCGCTCAGGTGGTGGGCGGGACCGGGCGGTGGGCCGTGTAGGAGACCGTGTCGGTGCCGGGAACGCAGCCGCTCAGGTGCCCGCCGTCGGCGCCCAGCCCGCGCAGCCACGCCACCTCGTCGGCGTGGTCGCCGCCGGCCCGGAACCCGC
>NZ_JBFAMU010000193.1:0-9016 GCF_040656655.1 Micromonospora sp. NPDC049799 | reverse complement strand
GGCCACGAGCCCGCGCGGCGTAGGGGAGCGCACGTCGGCCGCGTCGGCGAGCTGGCGGCGGTCAGGGGTTGCGGCTACTGCGCCTCCGGCGGGGGCGCTCCGGCTCCAGGATGGTCGGGGCTCCGCCGGCGGATCACGGTCCGGGGGTGGTTGCGGAAGGAGCCACCCCGCCTGCCATCGACCCGGGCGAGCCGAGCAGACCACCGCCCGACCCGCCAGCGTCCGTACGAGCCGTCAAGGTCCGCTTGACGTGGCGGGCCGGGCGGCGGCCCGCTCCCCAGGAGGGCGGGCCGACGGCAGACGGGATGGCAGTGGAAGGAAAGGCTTGTCTATGACAAGGTGTCCACTATGTCTACGGCGAGGTCAAAGGGCCAGGGTGAGCGGGAGGAGTCGCTAACAGTCAGAGGCTCCCTCTTTTGGCAAGCCGTATCGGCTATTCTTGTGGCCGCCATCGTTGCAATCGCTAGTTGTGGCGCACTTTGGTTGTTGCTAGGCCGCCCAAAAATCGACTCCGCAGCCGGACCACTTGGTGTGCCCGAGCTTTATAACGGCCTTCGCATATCCCTTGCGATCGTTGCCGGACTCGGGGCCGTAATAGCATTGGCGGTGGCTTATCGCCGCCAGCGCTTCAATGAGGCGCAACACCTGCTTGCGAAGGTGTCAGATTCGCGTGACTCAGTGAAGTTGTTCGGTGAACGATTCAAATCCGCTTCGGAACAGCTGGGCTCAACTGAGCCTGCCATAAGGCTAGCTGGGGCCTATTCATTGCTCAATCTGGCCGAGGACTGGGCGGCCAAGCGGCAGATGTGCGTAGATGTTCTATGCGGGTACCTGCGCATGCCGTTCGATATCGAATTTGATGACGGCGAGCTTTCCTACTCTGCTGTATTTGATTCGAATAAAAGACGGGACGCCGATCGAGCATCCCCCAAGCGGCTGCCTGTTAAAACAAAAAACAGCGTCCGGCAAGAGCTCCAGGTGCGGCTAGCTATTCAGCGTGGCCTAGCTGCGCATCTTCGCAACCCGAATTCCAAGCACGACTACGACGAGGAAGTGCTTGACTTCTGGCCGGGCGTGCGCATTGATTTGTTCGGCGCGACGTTATGCAACTTCGATTTCGGAAGCTGTGAAGTGTCGTGGGCGGATTTCCGCAGAGCCGCATTCATGGGAGATGCAAAATTCAGGAGATTCTGCGTCACTAATGAAGCCAACTTCACTGGCGCGAAGTTCTTCGGAGGCGCAACTTTCAGTGGCACGACCTGGGGTGGGCACGCAAGCTTTGTCGACGTCGCATTCGCAAGAACGGCGAGCTTCGCTGGTGCGACGTTCTCAATAGACGGCGAATTTAATCGCGCGACCTTCAAGGGTGAAGCCATATTCAACAAGGCCAAGTTCGGTGCAGGGGCCTGGTTCTCTCAATCGACATTCATCGGCAAAGCCTCATTCGCGTCCGCTGAAGCGAAGGATGGTATCCGCCTCGCAGGCGCTGCTGTCGTCAACAGCAGCGCCGCCCATCTGTGGCCAGGAAGCTACACGGTAGTAGACGGGAAACTCCACGCCAGCTAGGCCCTCGTGCCCGATCCGTGCCGATGCAGCGGTCGTCCGTGCGTCCGTCACCAGCCGACATCGCGCCCGGTGGCCGTGACTCAACCCGATTGAATCACTGCCCTTCACCGGTCGCATCCTCGGAGTCGTCGTCAACAACCTCCAAGGTTCGGAGTGGCCACACAACGCCCGCACTTTCCTCAGACGGCTTGCGGAACCTGTACGAGCGGCGATAGATCACTGCTAGGCATGCTCCCAATAAGACAAGTAGCAGGAGAAGGTACCCCTTCCAGGCACCAGCATTTCCCTGCTCCGCCAACTGCTTTACTGGCTCTGCCAGATATCCAGCGAATCCCGCATCAGGCACGCCGGCTGCAATTTTCAGCGTTTCGTCAATTGCTGGCAAGCCGAAAGCGAGAGCGACAACTACCGCAACACTTGCCAAGATATTCGCTCGTCGACCGGTCCGCTTAGCCTCCTCCGCCGCCATCAACTGCTGAAGCTGGTTCAACGCCTCCAATATCCTCTGGTGCAGCTTATGAGCGCGCCACCCCTTCAGCATGTCGTCAGCCATGTCAATTGCCGTGCCGAACGTGAGGGTCGAATGCCGGAACTCTTGCAAGCCGTAGATAGCCTGCTCTTGGATATCCTTAACGCTGAAGGCGCGACCTCGCGTGTCGGATAGACGCTCATCTAGCGCCCGGAGTTGCCAGTATTGGAGTAGCGTTGATTCGATGACTAGGAGTGTCCAGAGATGCTCGGAAAAATATACTCCCTCTGAATCCGCGTTCCAGTTGATCCGTATCGCCTTTGAGGGAGAAACGAATAAGGAGTAGTCGTCTACGATCGACTTCTCAAAGGGCCTCAGGGCCGCTAAGGCGCTATTGCGCAGCGTTACATCGCCCCCCATGCCGCCCGTCAAATGAACTAGCTCGGTCGAATGAGACTCAAGCCAGGTCTGCTCTACGCCCTCGCAACACCCAACCTCGTCTATGCATACGACCGGGTAGCACTGCCACTCGTCGAAGAAGTCGACGTCAACCGCGTCGATAATTGCGGCTTGATAGAGGATGAATAGGTCAGTGACGCTAGACGGAGATCCGAAGACCATCCTTCGCCATCGAGTGCCCGCATGAACTTCCTCGCTCCATGCGCCAAGCCACCTGCCATCGTCCTTCTCCCCCCAGTGTCGCGCAGCCCCTTCGATGAATGGGGCGGCGATCTCCGAAGCAGCAAACATGGGGCTTGAACCGAAAATTTGCGCGCGGAATTCTTGCATGCCGAGGTCTTCCGGCAACCGCACTGCAATTGTCAGTTGCATCACGCCCGACCTGTGAATGAGGAGAAGCGCCTGAACGACCAAGCCGTCTTCCAGGTCGCCCGCCTGTCGCCGCCGGCCGCCCTTAAGCAGACTCCGCCATTGGACAGAGTCCCGCAGTTGGAGGCGCAGGTACGGCTCGTCACTCAAATAGCTCGGACGAAAAATCCTCTGCTCAACGCTCTGCTGCATGGCGTTGAGCGCTTGGGCGTGAGCAACGGATTCCTCAATTAGGCGGATAGTCTCAGTGATCGGCTCGTCCACATCTTCCGCCTTTTCCTCAGCACCGCTCCCATCTTCCTTCCGCTTCATGCGAGCGCGAAGGAAAGCCCGAGCTAGCCTGAATCCCAAGCCTGGGTGTCGCCTAAAGACGCTGCCAATGTCTCCCTTGCCAAGCAATTCATCAACTTCGTGGATCTGATGCGCCTTCTTCCACAAAGCCAACAACTCAAGGTATCTAGGAGCTACCCGCACTTCGTCAGAAGCTGGACTAGCCACCGTCTCAGCCAGCCCCGCAGATAGGAGGCGATCTGCCGTCTTGTAGATGTCGAGCGGCTGTTTGGAGCTAAAGTTATATACGAAATAGACGAGCGAGTCGGCGAAAACCGGAGCGTGAACACTTTTGGCTGATGCTGGGGAAGCTTGCGTCACGCACCCATTGTGACCTTGTCGTCAAGCATGACTCACCCCCCGCTTCCGCGACATGCTCGTCTCGCCCGCTCCTCGCGCCCTTGCCGTGCCCGATGTAGCGGTCAACATGGGTCAGAAGCGGCAAGACGGCAGCAGCTCTAAGTTCCGCTTCAACTCAACGCGAAGTCTTTGATGCCAGTTGCTATGGCGGACACGCTTCCGATCAAGCCCGACACCGTGGCGAGCTTGGCGCTGGGTGTGGCCCATGTGCCTCGGCTGAACGCCGCCCACCGGCTGGAGTAGAACAGCATCTTGAACTTCTGCCACCGATGCTCACGGAGGTGGCAACCGAGTAGCAGTCCACGCGAGTTGTTCCGGCAGAAGCCACCGCGACTGCGGGTCGCAGCTCCACACCAGGCAGGCGCTTGGAAGAACGACCAGAGCACGACCGCACCCGACAGCAGGTACAGCACTCCAGGACCCACCCGGGTCGTCCACCAGGCGGTGAGTAGCAGGGCCAGGGCGACAAGACCCCAGTACCGGCGAAGGATCTTCATGTGCGATCAGTAACGTATGCGCCGCTGCCCGTAAACAGGACCGACGGAAGCCGACACTTCAACGGGCCGTCTCTGGGCCGTCCGGGCCGTCACGGGGCCGGCAGAGGCCGACCAAAGTTGACCAACGACGACCATTAAAGCCCGGTGAAACAGCAGGTCAGCCGCTATGTGACAGCGGCTGACCTGGTGGGCGACGGACGAGTCGACCTGTACGCCGGATTCTGTGCGCGGCGCGTACCCCGAAGGGTCCGCACCGGCGGCGGTCATCCATCTCGGCCTGCCGTCGCCGACAGGCTCATGCGGCCTACCCGCAGACATCGGGCGGGCCGCCCTCGAACGTCTGCGCCGGGTCGTCATCTTGCGGTGACGGCCCTTGCTTGGCCTTGCTCCGGGTGGGGTTTACCGAGCCACCCCGGTCACCCGGGGTGCTGGTGGGCTCTTACCCCACCGTTTCACCCTTACCGTCCCGTTCGGGCCGGCGGTCTGTTTTCTGTGGCACTGTCCCGCGGGTCACCCCGGGTTGCCGTTAGCAACCACCCTGCCCTGTGGAGTCCGGACGTTCCTCGGCGGCGGGCCGGAGCCCGCCGACGCGACCGCCCGGTCGACTCGTCCGTCGCGCTCTCATCCTAACGACGCCGGGGCCGCGGCTATTGCCGCCCCGGCACGGCCGTCAGGTGGGCCTGGCGGAAAAGGCGGTGATCGCCGTACGTGCCGGGGCGTACCCTGCGCGGATGTTGAAGCCCTCGTTCCCGATGCGGACCGGACGGTTGGACCTGCGGCCGTTCGCCGCCTCGGACCTGGACGCCTTGCACGCCTACTTCTCCGACCCCGAGCAGCACCGCTACGTGAGCATCGGCGGGCCGACCGACCTGGAGGGCACCCGGGCGGTGCTGGAGCGGCGGCAGGGGCGTACGGCCCTGACGAAGGAGGGCGACTCACTCCAACTGGCGGTCGTCGTACGGGAGACCGGTCAGCTCGTGGGAGACGTGGTGCTGATGTGGCGGAGCGCCCAGCACCGGCAGGGCGAGGTCGGCTACATGCTCCACCCCGACCACCGCGGGCGGGGGTACGCCGGCGAGGCGTCGACCGCGCTGCTGGCGGTCGGCTTCGACCGGCTGGACCTGCACCGGATCGTCGGGCGGATCGACCCGCGCAACACGGCGTCGGCCCGGGTCCTGGAGCGGCTGGGCATGCGGCGGGAGGCACACCTGCGGGAGAACGAGTTCACCGAGGGCGAGTGGACCGACGAGGTGGTCTACGCGATGCTCGGCCGGGAGTGGCGGGCGGCGCGGCCGGACACCGGCGCCGGGCGCCCCGCCTGAGGCCGTACTAGCCTCACCGATCATGGAGTTCTCCGACGCCGCGCTGCTGCTCGCCGCCGGTCTCGCCGCGGGCACGGTCAACGCGGTGGCCGGCGGGGGTTCGCTCATCACATTCCCGGCGATGATCGCGGTGGGCCTTCCGCCGGTGCCGGCCAACGTGAGCAACTCGGTGGCGGTGTTCCCCGGGTACGTGGCGAGTGTCGCGGGCAGCCGGCAGGACCTGCCGCGCCGGCGGGCGGTGGCGACGCTCGTGCCGGCCACCGTCCTCGGGACGATCGCCGGGGCGTTGCTGCTGCTGGCCACCCCGGCGCGGGCGTTCGAGCTGGTCGTACCCTTCCTGGTGCTCGGGGCGACCGCGGTGCTGGCCTTCCAGGACCCGCTGCGCCGGCTCGTCGGGCACCCCCGGGACCTGGCGCCGCGCCGCCGTACGCTCACCGTGCAGGTCATGGTCGGCGTCGCCGCGGTGTACGGAGGCTACTTCGGCGCGGCGCTCGGGGTCATGCTGGTGGCGGGCCTGGCCCTGGTGCTCGACGCGACCCTGGCGCGGGTCAGCGCGATCAAGAACCTGCTCTCCGCGGTGGTGGGCCTCACGACGCTGGTGGTCTTCGCGCTGCTCGGCCCGGTCAACTGGGCGGCGGTCGCGCTGGTCGCGCCCGCGACGCTCGTCGGGGGGTACGCGGGCGCCCGGCTGGTCCGCCGGCTCCCGCCGGTGGTGTTGAAGACCCTGATCGTGGTCTTCGGCACGGTCATCGGCCTCTACCTCCTGTGGCGCGCCCTCCGCTGACTCCCGCCGCGAACCGCCACGGCGAGCGTGCGCGTTAAGAAGGGCCCCCTGTACAACGCCAGGCGTTGACGGGGGCCCTTCCTTACACCTCAGGCGACGGGTTCCGGGGCCGCGTCGGCGTCGCGGGTCGTGCCCGGCGTGACGCGGGGATCGCCCTCGTCGGCGAAGTAGTCGTCCGGCGTGGTGCCGTCGCCACCGTCGTGCGCCTTCGCCGCCCGCAGCAGCAGCGTCAGCAGGGCCGCGACCAGCAGGTTGACCAGGACGGCCACGAAGCCGACGTAGATGGTCATCGTAGTGTCGAAGCCGAACTTCTCCAGCGGGAACGCCGAGCCGCCGAAGTGCTTCCGGGTCGGGCTGGACACCTGGTAGAGCATCCACATGCCGACCGCCATGCCGACCGCCCAGCCGGCGATCAGGGCGGTGCGGTGGAACCAGCGGGTGTAGAGGCCCAGCGCCACCGCGGGCAGCGTCTGCAGGATGATCACGCCGCCGATCAGCTGGAGGTCGATGGCGTACTGCGGGTTGAGGAAGACAATGAACGCCACCGCCCCGACCTTGACCAGCAACGACGTGACCTTGGAGACCTGCGCCTCCTGCGCCGGGGTGGCGTCCCGCCGCAGGTACTCCTTGTAGATGTTGCGGGTGAACAGGTTCGCCGCCGCGATCGACATGATCGCCGCCGGCACCAGCGCGCCGATGCCGATGGCCGCGTACGCCACGCCGGCGAACCAGTCCGGGAACTGCTGGTCGAACAGCACCGGCACGATGGTGTTGCCGTCCACCGTGCCGTCCGGACCCGCCAGCGGCTTCACGCCGGAGGCGATGGCCATGTAGCCGAGCAGCGCGATCAGCCCGAGCAGCAGGCTGTACGCCGGCAGCGCGGACATGTTCCGCTTGATCACGTCCCGGTTCCGGCTGGCCAGGACGCCGGTGATGCTGTGCGGGTAGAGGAAGAGCGCCAGCGCCGAGCCGAACGCCAGGGTGACGTACTGGAGCTGGTTGTTCGCGTTCAGCAGGATGCCGTCGTTCGGGTTCGGCGAGGCGTCGAACTTGGCGTCCGCCGCGTTGAAGATGTCGCCCCAGCCGCCGAGCTTGTACGGCAGCCAGATCACCGCCACCAGGATCACGATGTAGATCAGCGTGTCCTTGACGAACGCGATGAGCGCCGGCGCGCGCAGCCCCGACTGGTAGGTGTACGCGGCGAGGATCGCGAACGCGATGATGATCGGCAGGTGCCTGGCGACGGTGCTTTCGCCGGTCACCCCCATCGTCTTCAGCACCGCCTCGATGCCGACCAGTTGGAGCGCGATGTAGGGCATCGTGGCGACGATGCCGGTGATCGCGACGAGCAGCGCGAGGACCGGCGAGTCGAACCGGTTGCGGACGAAGTCCGCCGGGGTGACGAAGCCGTGCCGGTGCGAGACCGACCAGAGCCGGCAGAGCACCAGGAAGACCAGCGGGTAGATGACGATGGTGTACGGCACCGCGAAGAAGCCCATCGCGCCCGCGCCGAACACCAGGGCCGGCACCGCCACGAAGGTGTACGCCGTGTAGAGGTCACCGCCGACCAGGAACCAGGTGATCCAGCCGCCGAAGCTGCGACCGCCCAGCCCCCACTCGTCGAGGTGCGCCATGTCCTTGGGCGCCCGCCACCGGGCCGCGACGAATCCCATGGCGCTGACCAGCAGGAAGAGCGCCGTGAAGACGATGATCTCGGTGAGGTGGTCGCGCCACATCAGCGGTCACCCCGCTTCTTGGTGATCTGGTAGACCAGCGTGGTCGTCGCCACGCCGAGCAGGATGTAGGCGAGCTGGAGCCAGTAGAAGCGCGGGAAGCCGAAGACCCGGGGCGAGTCGGCGTTGAAGAACGCCGGGATCAGCGGCACCACGATCGGGATGAAGAGCAACCAGTTCCAGCGGCTCTTGTCCTTCGCCCGGGACGACGCCGTCAGGCGGGTCTCCGGATCGGGCGTAGCCGGTTCGGGTAGGGCCATGCGACACACCTCCGGGTCGTGATCCGCGTGTAACGGCCGGAGGCTACGACCTTGTGAACGCCGTCACAGCCGAGCGGTGGACCCCGGTGCGCTGAACGGCCGGTCGGCTGCGCCGAACGGCTCGGGCCTCCGGGAGGGGCCACGGAGGTGGCTGGGCGCTCAGGCGTCGGTGAGGTGCGCGGTGTCGTTGACCGAGCGGACCGCGACGCCGCCGTCGGGCCACATGTCGACCACGGAGACGCCGGCCGCGTCGAGGAAGAGGCGGTGCAGGAACGCGTCACCGGCCGCGAGGGCGTCGCGCAGCACCAGCTTGATCGGCGAGACGTGGGAGACGACCACCACGGTCTCGCCACGGTACGCGTCGAGCAGCGCGGTGATCGCCCGGCGGGCGCGCTCGGCGACCTCGGTGAACGACTCACCGTCCGGCGGAGCCACCCGCGTCGAGGCGAGCCAGGCGTCCATCTCCCCCGCCCAGCGCTCCCGCACCTCGGCGAAGGTGCGCCCCTCCCAGGCGCCGAAGTCGCACTCGATCAGGTCGTCCTCGCGACGTACCGGAAGGCCGCCGAGCGCCTCGGCGATCGCCTCGGCGGTGGTCGTACACCGGGAGAGAGGGGAACTGACGACGGCCGCGGCGGACGGGGCGAGCGCCGCCACCCGCGCGGCCGTGGCCCGGATCTGGGCCCGGCCCCGCGCGGAGAGCGGGACGTCGCCACGGCCGGAGTAGCGGCGCTGCTCGGTGTACTCGGTCTCGCCGTGCCGGACCAGGATCAGCCGGGTGGCGGTGAAGCTGGGACGCGGCTCCCAGGAGGCCGGCGCGGTCGCCGGGTCGGTACCGGTGGTCCGCGCGGTGGACGCCCGGGCCGCCGC
>NZ_JBFAMU010000192.1:0-9041 GCF_040656655.1 Micromonospora sp. NPDC049799 | reverse complement strand
GGCTGGCCAGGCCGAGCCGGGCGGCGGCGACGGTCACCGCCACACCGGCCCGTCCGGGAAGCGGTACGCGGCCACCGACTCCGGCTTCATCGCCGCGCTGTAGCCGGGCGCGGTGGGCAGCAGGTAGCGCCCGCCGCGGGTCCGCACCGGGTCGACGAAGTGCTCGTGCAGGTGGTCGACGTACTCGACCATCCGCCCGTCGAGGCTGGTGCCGACCCGGAGGTAGTCGAAGACCGCCAGGTGCTGCACGTACTCACAGAGGCCGACGCCGCCGGAGTGCGGGCAGACCGGCACCCCGAACTTCGCGGCGAGGAGGATCTCCGCGAGCACCTCGTTGACCCCACCGACCCGGCAGGCGTCGATCTGCATGACGCCGATCGCCTCGGCCTGGAGCAGTTGCTTGAAGACGACCCGGTTGGCGGCGACCTCGCCGGTGGCCACCCGGCACCGGCCCCCGGTCAGCTCGGCGACCGCGCGGGCGATGCGGGCGTGCCCGAGGACGTCGTCGGCGTGCGTCGGCTCCTCGATCCAGTACGGGTCCACCTCCGCGAGGGCCGCCATGTTCGTGATCGCCTCGTCGACGTCCCAGACCTGGTTGGCGTCCATCATCAGCAGCGCCTCCGGGCCGATCTCCGACCGGATGATCCGGGCGCGCCGCAGGTCGTCCTCCGGTGGTCCGCCGACCTTCATCTTCATCGCCCGCCAGCCCCGCGCGTACGCCTCGCGGGTCAGCGCCCGAACCTTGTCGTCGGGGTAGCCCAACCAGCCGACCGAGGTGGTGTACGACGGGAAGCCGTCGCGGTCCAGCACGGCCCGCCGCTCGTCCAGGCCGATGAGTCCCTTGTCGAGGAGGGCGGCGGCCTCGTCGGGCGTGAGGGCGTCGGTGATGTGGTGGAAGTCGACGCTGGCCACCAGCTCGTCGGTGGGCAGCTCGGCCAGCAGCCGCCACAGCGGCCTGCCGGCGAGCCGGGCCCGCAGGTCCCACACCGCGTTGACCAGCGCGCCGGTGGCCATGTGGATGACGCCCTTCTCCGGGCCCAGCCAGCGCAACTGCACGTCGGCGGTGAGCGAGCGCCAGAACGTCACCGGGTCGGCGACGATGTCCTCCATCGTCCGGCCCCGCACGTGGTGGGCCAACGCCCGTACCGCCGCGCAGGTGATCTCGTTGCCGCGGCCGTTGGTGAAGGTGAACCCGGCCCCGGTGACACCGGCGTCGGTGCGCAGCTCCACGTACGTCGCCGAGTAGTCGCCCCGGTTGATCGCGTCCGAGCCGTCGCCGGTGGCGGCGGTGGGGAAGCGGACGTCGTGCACGTCGACGTCGGTGATGCGGACACTCATACGGGTTCCCCGATCCGGAAGACGGTCTTCGGCAGCCGGTACGCGAGGTCGACGACGGTCTCGGCGGCCTCGTCCTCGCCGAGCCGGTGCTCGGTGACCAGCCGGGCGAGGTACGCGGCGTCGACCCGGCGGGCCACGTCGTGGCGTACCGGGATGGAGCAGAACGCGCGGGTGTCGTCGACGAACCCGGCGGTGTTGTAGAAGCCGGCCGACTCGGTGACCGACTCGCGGAAGCGGCGCAGCACCTCCGGCGAGTCCAGGAACCACCAGGGCGCGCCCAGGTACAGGGCGGCGTACCCGCCGGCGAGCGGGGCCAGCTCGCGGGTGAACGTGTACTCGTCGAGCGTGTAGAGCACCACCCGCAGCCGGGGGTCGTTGCCGTGCGCGTCCAGCAGCGGGGTGAGCGCGTGCAGGTACTCGGTCGCCTGCGGCAGGTCGCCGCCGACGTCCCGGCCGTGCCGCGCGTACAGCCAGCGGTTGTGGTTGCGGACCGCGCCGGGGTGCAGTTGCAGCACCAGGCCGTCGTCGAGCGACATGCGGGCGAACTCCAGCAGCATGTGCGCCCGGAACGTCTCCGCGTCGGAGGCGTCGGCCAGCCCGCGCCGGCCCCGGTCGTAGAGCGCCGCCGCCTCCGTCGCGCTCAGGTCGAGGGTGCGGGCGGTGGGGTGGCCGTGGTCGGAGGAGGTGGCGCCCGCCGCGACGAACGCCGCGCGGCGCTGCCGCAGGGCGGCCAGGAAGCCCGCGTACGTGCCGGTGTCCTCGCCGGCCATCTCGCCCAGGCGCTCGACGTTGACCGCCCAGTCGTCGAACTCCATGTCGACCACGTTGTCCGGCCGGAACGTGGTGATCACCCGGCCGCCCGGCCCGCCCCAGCCGTCGGCGGCGAGCTTCGCGTGCTGCCCCAGGTCGTCCAACGGCGACTCGGTGGTGGCGAGCACCTCGATGCCGAACCGCTCGAACAGCGCCCGGGGCCGGAACTCCGGCTCGGCCAGCCGGGCCGCCAGCTCGTCGTAGACCGCGTCGGCGGTGTCGGGCGACAGCGGGGTGGTCACGCCGAACACGTCGGTGAAGGTCTGCTCCAGCCACAGCCGCGACGGGGTGCCCCGGAACAGGTGCCAGTGCGCCGCGAACCGCCGCCAGATGGTCCGGCCGTCGGTCTCCACCGGGCCGCCGTCGCGGGTGGGCACGCCCAGGTCGGCCGGGGGCACGCCCTGGCTGAGCAGCATCCGGGTCAGGTAGTGGTCGGGCACGATCAGCAGCCGCGCCGGGTCCGGGAACGGCCGGTCCTCGGCCAGGATCGCCGGGTCGACGTGCCCGTGCGGGGAGATGATCGGCTGCGGCGCGGCGAGGGCGTACAGGCGGCGGGCCACTGCGCGCTGCGCGGGATCGGCGGGGAAGAGCAGGTCGGTCGTCGGCACGGATGGGACTCCTCGGGACGGGTTCACGGCTCAGCGGAGGTCGAGCAGGTCGGCGACCCGGACGGGGGCGCCGGTGGTGAGGGAGTGGTTCGCGGCCAGGCCGGTGAGCAGGGCGAGGGCGCCGTCGCGAGCGGTGGCCGCCCGGCCCAGCGGGTCCGTCTCCCGGCCGAGCAGCACCCGGGTCATCCGGGCGTCGGCGCCGCCGTGTCCCTGCCGGGTGTGCCCCCGCACCGGCACCGCGACCGGCGGTCGCCAGAACGGGCGCAGGGTGAGCGTCGCGCCGCCGGTCTCCCGCGCCGCCTCGTCGCCGTGCAGCGCGGAGCCCTTCAGCGCGCCGGCCGCCGTCGGGCTGACATGGTCGCTCTCCACCACCTCCAGCTCCAGCCGGCCCCGGCTGCCGTTGACCATCACCCGGTAGCCCTCGTAGGGCGCGTACGCGGTGAGGTGGTAGGTCATCGTCGCGCCGGTCGAGTAGCGGGCGAGCACCGCCATGTCGTCCTCGATGGTCACGCCGGGGGCGAAGACGTTGCGGTCGCGGTGGTAGCCGTCCTCGGCCTCGGCGTCCAGGTACAGCTCGCGCAGCCGGGGGTGCGTGGACAGGCGCAGCGCGAACGGGTCGTTACCGGCGGCGGGGGAGCCGTGCGCCCGGTCGTAGTCGCGGGCGTACCCGTGGCGGCGGCCGGCCTCGCCGTAGAAGAACAGCCGGCCGGCGGCGAAGACCTCCACCGGAGTCGCGTCCAGCCACCAGTTGACCAGGTCGAAGTGGTGGCCGGCCTTGTGCACGAGCAGACCTCCCGAGCGGGCCTTGTCCCGGTGCCAGCGCCGGAAGTAGTCGGCGCCGTGCCGGACGTCGAGCAGCCACTCGAAGTGCACGGAGCCGATCTCGCCGACCGCGCCGTCGGCGAGCAGCTCGCGCAGCCGCTCGTGCAGGGGGTTGTAGCGGTAGTTGAACGCCACCCGTACCTGCCGGCCGGTCTCGGCGACGGCGTCGAGGATCTGCCGGCAGCCGGCCACGTCCGTGGTCATCGGCTTCTCGGTCACCACGTCGCACCCGGCCCGCAGCGCGGTCTCGACGTGCCCGGCGTGCGTGTCGTCCACGCTGGTCACCAGCAGCACGTCCACGCGTTCCTTGGTGAGCATCGCGGCCAGGTCGGCGGCCCGGTACGTCGGCACCGGCGCCTGTCCGAGCTCGGCGAGCCACCGGTTGTGCGCGTCCATCCGGGCCTGGTTGACGTCGGCGAACGCCGCCAGCTCGGCGGCGTCGGCGTGGTCGCGCACCAGGGCCCGGACGAACATCTCGGCGCGGGATCCGGTGCCCACCAGGGCGTACCGGGTCCGCTCACCGGCTCTGGACGACATGGACGACCGCCTCCCGGATGCTGCAAACCTTTGCAGTTGAAGTAACCACGACCCGGACGACGTCGTCAACGATCGATGCCAAACCGGCGGCATACATCCGCTTTCCTGGTTAATTGAGCGCATGGTGGGAGCGCGACCGCAACGCATCCGTAACCATCGACCGTTGACACCGGCGCAACCGTTTGCATTAATTGGCGGCACCTGACGTGACCCCAGCCACATTGGACGAAGGGCCCCGCCGTGCCAGCCACGATCCGAGACGTCGCCCGGGCCTCCGGCGTGCACATCTCCACGGTTTCCCGCACGTTCTCGGCCCCGCACCTGGTCAACCCGGAGACCCGGGGCCGGGTGCTGGCCTGCGCGGAGGAGCTCGGCTACCGACCCAACCGGGCCGCCCGGGCCCTGATCACCGGCCGCACGCACAACATCGGCCTGATCATCGCCGACATCGCCAACCCGTTCTTCCCGCCCCTGATCAAGGCGGCGGAGAGCCAGGCGCGGCAGCGCGACTACCACGTGTTCGTGGCCGACACCAACGAGGACCCGATCGCCGAGGAGGAGCTGGTCCACGCCCTGGCCAAGCAGGTGGACGGGGTACTGCTGTGCAGTCCCCGGATGAGCAACAGCCTCATCGAGCAGCTCAGCCGCGAGGTCCCCCTGGTGGTGATAAACCGCCAGGTCACCGGCCTGCCCTGCGTCACGATGGACGTCGGCCAGGGCACCCGCGCCGCGATGGAGCACCTGCTCGACCTCGGTCACCGGCGCATCGCCCTGCTCAGCGGGCCCCGCGGGTCGTGGACCAGTCGCGAGATCCGCCGTGCGGCCGGCGTCGCGGCCCGCTCCGGGGGCGCCGAGCTGACCGTGCTCGGCCCCAACCAGCCCACCGAGACCGGCGGCGGCGCCCTCGCCGAACAGGTCCGCCGGGCCGGGGTCACCGCCGTGCTCGCCTACAACGACCTGATGGCCATCGGCCTCATCGAGGGCCTGGACGCCCTCGGGCTGCGCGTCCCGCAGGACGTCAGCGTCGTCGGCATCGACGACATCACCCTCAGCCGGCTCACCCGGCCCAAGTTGACGACGGTGGCCACGCCCACGGCCGCCGCCGGCCGGACGGCCGTCGACATGCTCCTGCAACACGACAGCGTCGCCGCCCGCGGGTCACGCGGCGGCGGCCGGAGCGGCGCCACCGACGACCGTCGCACCACCGCACAGGTAATGCTCCGCACCGAACTGGTCATCCGTGATTCGACCGCAGCCGCGCCGGCTGACGGTCCGCCCGGTCCCGACGCCCAGGTGGTAGTCCCGGGCCCGCATCGCCTTGCGGGCCCGGGTCGCCCGACCGTGGCCACCGGTGGCGTCGTCGCCTCCTAAGCCCGAGGAGTGAGCGCACATGCACCCCGCAACGCCCCCCACCACTGGCACGCCGGCCGTGCCCGTTCACCGTACCCCCGTGCCCCGCCGGCGACTCCTGCGCGGCCTGCTCGCCGCGGTCGTCGCCCTGCCGCTGGTCCTCGGCGCCGCCGCGTGCGGCGACGAGGAGGCCGGCGGCTCCGACCCGAACGAACCGGTCAAGCTCTCCATCTTCTGGTGGGGCGGCGAGGCCCGGGCGAAGCTGACCGAGGAGGCCCTGGCCCTCTACACGAAGAAGCACCCGAACGTCACCTTCGAGAAGACGTGGCAGGCCAACCAGGGCTACTTCGACAAGCTCGCGACCCTCACCGCCGGCGGCAACCCGCCGGACATCTTCCAGATCGACGACAACTACCTGGCCGAGTACGCCGCCCGCAACACCACCCTCGACCTGACGTCCTACAAGGACTCCGGCGACCTGGACGTGTCCAGGTTCCCGGAGAGCCTCTGGCAGTACGGGTCGGTCGACGGCAAGCTCGCCGGCCTCGCCGCCGGGGAGAACACCCAGGGCCTGGTCTACAACAAGACGCTGCTGACGAAGAACGGCCTGCCCGAGCCGACCACCGGGATGAGCTGGGAGGAGCACGTCGCCTGGGCCGAGCAGGTCGCGAAGAAGACCAGGGTCCCCGGCACCCAGGACCCGAGCGCCGACTACAAGGCGTTCTGGGTGTGGCTGCGCCAGCAGGGCAAGGACCTGTACTCCGGCAAGGAGCTGGGCTTCGCCGCCGAGGACGTGACCCGCTGGTTCGAGCTGTGGAAGGGAGCCCGGGACCGGGGCGCGACCCCCACCCCGGACGTCATCCACGAGGGCAACGTCACCGACATCACCAAGCAGCTCGTCGTGACCGGCAAGGCCGCGACCAGCTGGGTCTGGGTCAACCAGATGCCGGAGCTGAAGAAGAACACCAAGGACGAGCTGGGTGTCGTCGCGTACCCCGGGGACCCCAGCGCCCAGTGGGCCCGCGCCTCGATGTACTGGTCGGTCTTCAAGGGCAGCAAGCACCGCGACGTCGCCGTCGACGTGATCAACTTCCTGGCCAACGACCCCGAGGCGGTCAAGGTCCTCGGCACCGACCGTGGCCTGCCGTCCAACCTCGACCTGCGCCGCACCGTCAGCGAGGGTGTCACCGACCCCTCGATGAAGCAGTCGATCCAGGTCGAGTCCGACCTGGCGCAGACGTTCGGCAAGTCCCCGCAGGTCCCGCTCAAGGGGCACAGCAAGGTCAAGTCCGAGCTGGTCAAGGCCGCCGAGAACGCCCAGTACGGGCGGGCCACCCCGGCGCAGGCGGCGGAGCAGTTCGTCGCCGCCTGCAAGGCCGCGATCGCCTGAGAAGCGCAGGTACGGAGAGGAGCCCGCTCGTGGCCCTGACCACGGCGCCCGACCCGACCCGAGCGCGTACCGGATCCGTCCCGACCCCCGCCTCCGGGCGCGGGGTCGGGCGGCCCCGGCACGGCGAGGGCCTGGCCGGCTACGTCTTCCTGTCGCCCTGGCTGCTCGGCCTGATGGCCGTCACGGCGATCCCCATGCTGCTGTCGCTCTGGCTCAGCTTCACCAACTACGACATCCTCACCCCCTGGTCGGAGGTGGAGTGGGTCGGGCTGGCCAACTACGAGCGGATGTTCACCGCCGACCCCTCGTACTGGCACTCGGTGCGGGTGACGGTGACGTTCGCGCTGGTGGCCGTGCCGTTGAAGCTCGCGGCGGCCCTCGGCGTGGCGCTGCTGCTCAACCGGGCCTGGCGCGGTGTCGGGCTGTTCCGCAGCCTGTTCTACCTGCCGTCGCTGCTCGGCGGCAGCGTCGCCCTGGCCATCGTCTGGGTGAACATGTTCAACCGCGACGGCGCGTTCAACTCGCTGCTGGGTCTGTTCGGCGTCGAGGGCGCACCCTGGGTGAACGACCCGGACTGGGCCCTGGAGACCCTGATGGTGCTGGCCATCTGGCAGTTCGGCGCCCCCATGGTGATCTTCCTGGCCGGTCTCAAGCAGGTGCCCACCGAGCTGTACGAGGCGGCGTCCGTCGACGGCGCCGGCCGCTGGCGGCGGTTCCGCAACGTCACCCTTCCGATGCTCTCCCCGGTCATCTTCTTCAACCTGGTGCTGGAGACCATCAACGGCTTCCAGGGCTTCACGGCCGCCTTCGTGCTGAGCAACGGCACCGGCGGCCCGGTCGACTCCACCCTGATGTACACGCTGAACCTCTACATCACCGGCTTCACCGACCTGGAGATGGGCTACGCCTCGGCGATGGCCTGGGTCTTCCTGGTCGCGATCGCCGTCATCACGGCCATCTTCTTCAGCACCGGACGCTTCTGGGTCCACTACTCCGACGGGGAGGACAGGTGACGGCGACGGCAGCCCCGGCGGCGACCGGGCGGCGCGCGCCGCGCCGGGCCACCGGCGGCCAGGCCCTGCGCCTGGTCGTCCTGATCGCGATCGTCGCGGTCGTGCTCTACCCGCTGTTCTGGATGATCGGTACGTCGTTCAAGAGCCAGGAGGAGATCGTCAACAACGTCGGGCTGCTGCCCGAGGCGTTCACCCCCGGCAACTACACCGCCGGCTGGACGAACTTCGACCTCAGCTTCGGCCGGTTCTTTCTCAACAGCGCGATGGTCAGCCTGCTCACCGTCGTCGGCAACGGGATCTCCTGCCTGCTGGCCGCGTACGCCTTCGCCCGGCTGCGGTTCCGGCTGCGCGGCCTGTGGTTCGCGGTCATGATCGGGACGCTGCTGCTGCCCGGGCACGTGCTGATCGTCCCGCAGTACATCCTCTTCCGCACCCTGGGGCTGGTCGGCGGCGAGTGGCCGTACCTGCCGCTGCTGATCCCGCAGTTCCTGGCCACCGAGGCGTTCTTCGTCTTCCTCATGGTGCAGTTCATGCGGGGCATCCCGCGGGAGCTGGACGAGGCCGCCAAGATCGACGGAGCCAACGCCTTCGGCATCTTCCGGCACGTCATCCTGCCGCTGAGCAGGCCGGCGCTGGTCACCACCGCGATCTTCTCGTTCATCTGGACCTGGAACGACTTCTTCCGCCAACTGGTCTTCCTGTCCGGGCTGGAGGACTACACGGTGCCGGTGGCGCTGACCCTGTTCATCGACTCCACCAGCCAGAGCGCGGTGGGGCCGATGTTCGCCATGTCGGTGCTGTCGCTGCTGCCGGTCTTCCTGTTCTTCCTGGCCTTCCAGCGGATGCTCGTCGAGGGCATCAACACCAGCGGGCTCAAGGGATGAGGCCGCCGCAGGACGGGCCCGCCCGCTCCGACTGGCGGGACGTGCTCACCGACGCCACCGACCTGGCCGTGCTCGGGGTCGCGGTGACCCTGGCCGCCCTGCCGGTGGTGACCGCCGGGGCGGCCGTCGCCACCGCCAGCGCGGCGGTGCGCGACCGGTTCACCACCGGCACCTGGCCGACGGCCCGGGAGTCCCTGGGCCGGTTCGTGCGGGCCGTGCCCTCCGGCGCCGCCGTCGGCGTGCTGGCGCTCGTCGCGTCCGGGCTGCTCGCCCTCGACGTGGCCGCGCT
>NZ_JBFAMU010000191.1:0-9116 GCF_040656655.1 Micromonospora sp. NPDC049799 | reverse complement strand
CTCCCCCCGACGGGGGTCGTCCCTTTTCGGGAGAAGTGCTGCGTCGCAGGTCACAGGTCGTCTCCGTCCCCGTCGAAGCCGTCTGCCGAGGGCGTTTCCCCGGTCGGAGGCAGCCCAGAGGCAGCGGAGCGGTCGAACGCCTCCAGGACGCGGGCGGCGTAGTCGTCCGGGGTGTGCGTATAACGATTGAGCGTCGTGGACGCCTGCTCGTGGCCCATGACCCGCTGCACCAGGTTGATCGGCACGCCGTCGGTGACCAGCCAGGTCGCGTAGGCGTGCCGCAGGTCGTGGAACCGCATCCCGCCGACAGCCTTGGCCGCCACGCATGCGACCGCCTCCCGCTCGGTGGTGAACTCCGCCGACCACTCGATGCCCTCCCGGTCCGGCCAGGTCGCGCGGTACCGGTGTGGGCCGGTGTTGACGACCTGGCCGAGCAGTCCGGCGCGCACGAGCGAGGGCAGCCAGATCCGACGCCGGAAGTTCGACCGCCGCAGTGGGCGACCGACCCGGTCGCGGAAGACGAGCGTGCGCGGGTCCGGTTCGTCGGCGGCGGCGTGCAGCTCGCGGAGCACGGCCAGGAGGAAGCCGGGCAGCGGCACGGTCCGGACCCCGGCGCGACTCTTCGGGTACGGGCGCAGCACGATCCCGCCGTGAGTCTCCTCGGCCACCTGGACCACCCGCAGCGATGCCCGGTCGAGGTCGACCGAGGACCACGTCAGCCCCGCGCACTCACCCCAGCGAAGTCCCGCCCCGGCGGCGGCGGAGACGATGCCCCGGTGCCGAGGTGGAACGGCGGGCAACAGCCGGCCGAAGAAGTCTTCCCGGCTGATCGTGACCGGCTTGACGTCGCGGGACCGGTCACGCGGCAGCTTCACCCCCTCGGCGGGGTTGGTGGCGATCAGCCGGGCCTGTACCGCCGTCTTGAGGATCATCGACATCAGTTGGTAGCACTTGGCCACAGTGGCGGGGGCGAGTTCCCGACCGAGGCCGGTCACCCACTCCTGCACCGACATGAAGTCGACCTTCCCGAGCGGCCAGTCACCCCACTTCGGCAGGACGTGCGTCCGGAGCATGGAGACGGTCCGCTCAGTGGTCCGGGCCTCGACCGCCCGGGTGGCGAGCCACTGCTGAGTGAAGTCGCCGAAGCGGGTACGGCCAGCGTGCGGATTGACGTAGGTGCCCCGGTTCAGGCTGCCTTCCACCTCCGCCAGGAAGGCATTGGCCTCCCGCTTCGTGCGGAAGCTCTTGGACTTCTGCCCACCAGCAGGATCACGCCAGCAGGCACGGAAGGTGCCCGCCGGGGTCTTGCGGACGAAGCCCATCAGCGCCTCCGTCCGTGCTCGGTGCCGGTGGCGGCGGGCTGTTCCGTGACGCCGTCGAGCCAGGCGTGGAACCGGGCACGAGGGATGAGCCAGCGACCGCCGAGGCGGGTCGCCGGGATGGTGCCGTCACGGACGAGGGCGTAGGTGCTGCCGAGCGAGATGCCCAGCAGCTTGGCGACCTCCCGGACGGTGTAGGTGACCGGCTCGACGACGACCGTCCCGGTACGAGGGACGAGCCGGACGACCGGGCTGGGGCGGGCGGTGGCGCTCATAGCGGGTGACCTCCTCAGGTCTGTCGGATCAGGCGGCAGCCGGCACCATGCCGGCCGCAGTGGTGGCGAGTTCGTGGGCGAGTTCTTCGCGGCCGGTGGCTCGTCTCTCGCGGGCCATGGCGGCGGCGGTGTTGGCGAGCAGCGCGTCACCTGAGGTGTGCCAGCCGACGCCGGCGAAGGTGAGGGTGCCGACGATGAGCGTGGTGTCGTCCTGGTCGAGGTGGTCGACGGCCCGGAGGGTGTCGGTGTGCTCGTCGGCCTGGTGGTGGTGCTCGTGGCGGCGGTAGGCGATGCGGGTGTCCCGCAGGAGTTGGAAGGTCACCGAGTAGCGGCGGGCTTTGGTGAGGAAGTGGCCGCCGTAGCCGAGCATGTGAGCCCATCGCCGCAGCCGGGCATACGGGTTGCCCGGTGCTGGTCTGCTGGCGGGTTGGGCGTCAAGGGCGGCTTGACGCGCGGCGATGCAGGTGGGGCAGGCGGGGTATCGGGTGTGGGTGCCGCAGTCGGGGCACTGCCAGCGGTCGACGAAGCCGGGCCGGGGCCGGGGATCGCGAGGCCGCTCCGACAGAGGGACCGGGGTGCCGGTGGGTCGGCCGATGCGCCAGCAGGCGTCGATGAGGCGGGCGGTGTGGTCGCCGTCGGGGTCGGCGTAGGCCCCGATGCTGTCGGCGGTCAGGCGGGTGCTCGTGTGCCCGGTGGCCTCGGTGCTCTTGGTGGCGTACTTGGCAAGGTAACCGGCGACCATCCCATCGGTGACCTCACCCGTGCCGTCGGTGGCGATCGGCTCCAAGTCGACCTGCTCGCCCCAGGCGATCGACCAGCCGTCAGGCCGGTCCGGATGGCCGGGGCTCTGGAAGGCAACCTGTCGGGCGGCGTGGCGTAGCGCGTCGACGAGGTCGTCGATGGTGAACCCGGCCGGCGGCGGGATGATGGTGTCGGGGTCCTGGCCGTTGACGCCGTCGAGGCGGGCGATGGCGTGGAAGTGCACCGCTCCGCGTGCTTGGAGTTCGGCGACCTTGCCCGGTGAGAGCCGGACCGGCGGGACCTTGCGGATGTTGCCGGATGCGGTGATGACCTCGACGCGCGGGATGCCCCGTCGGCGTGCGAGCTTGGCGAGCCATCGTTCCGCGGCCTGTTTGGTGCGGTGCCAGAGTTCGCCGGAGAAGATGTTCCAGACGACCTGGTGGTCGTGGTCGTAGCAGTCCAGGCACAGCGGATGCCCGAGCACCGCGTCCCCGGGCTCGTGGCGGGCCCAGCACACCGCGGGCCGACCGTGGGCGCAGAGGCCGGCGTCGCGGCGGGCGTGGCACGGCTCCGCGCGGCAGTCGCAGCGCTTCCGGTTGCCGCAGGTGTGCCGCTTGACCACGCGAGCGTGCACGGGCCCGAAGGACGGTGCGGTGAAGGTGGCGAACACCGCCGGATGCGAGGCGACCGACTCGGGAACGCCTTTGCCGCCGACGAGGCCGGCGCGTAGGAGTTGGAAGGCGTCGCGTTGGTAGGTCTGCGCGCAGGACGGGCAGACGGTGGCGCGGCGGTTGCCGCAGGCGGTGTAGATCGCCGCGTCGGGCATGGCGTCGGTGTGCCGCTGGCCGAGGATCCGGCCGGTGCCCTGTTCGACGGTGAGGAGTTGGCCGGCGAGGCGGATGGGTCGGGTGCAGCCGGCGGCGGCGCGGACGTGTTCCAGCCATCCGAAGTAGTCGGATCGGGTGGCTCGTTGGAAGGCGGAGCCTTCGGCGGTGTAGTCGTAGACCGGCGGTGGGGTGTCGGCGTTCGAGCCCACACCCCGGGCCAGAGCGGTCCGGGGTGTGAGATCCAGCGTCGACGCCATTAGGCCGGCACCTCGGGGGTGCGGGTGGTGATGGTGCGTTCGGTGACGATGACCCGGCAGGCGCCGCACTGGCGCTTGGCCGGCTCGTGCCGGTGGCACGGAATCTGGATTAGGGTGTTGCCGCAGCGGATGGTGACCGGTGCGCGGCAGGGGCCGCCGGGGATGACGTCGACGACGGCCCGGCGGATGTCGTAGGGGTGGGGCTCCGGCTCGGCGGGGCAGGTGTGCAGGACCTGGACGATGTCGACGATGACGATGGTCACCGGGCACCGCCGATGGTGGCGAGGAGTTGCCCGGCGACGGCCGGGGTGACGTCGAGCCGGTCGGCCAGCTCGGCGGCGGTGATGGGTGCTCCGGTGGCCTGTTCGTGCTGCACGGCCGAGAACCTGGCCATGGGCAGCAGGTGGGCGGGAACGTCGACCGGCTCGGGGGCCGGCATGGTGACGGGCTCCGGCTCGGCAGTCGGCGCGGTGGCCGGTTCGGGGGCCGGGCTGGGTTCGGGTGCGGTGATGGCGGCCGGCGATGCCGGTTCGGTGGTGACCTGCTCGGCCACCTGGACGCGGATCGGCTCGGCCGGCTTGGCCGGCGTAACGCCCTCCGGTGATGCGGGGATGGGGGCGAGGACGAGTTTGACCAGGGCCATGAACGCCAGCGCCGGTACGGCGGACAGGAGCCAGCCGGAGATGCCGGGCTTGGCGACGGCGAGTTGCGCGGCGAGGGAGAGGCCGGCGGCGGCGATGAGCAGGGCCAGCGGGTAGCCGATGGGTGCGCCGGTGCGGCGGCGTCGGCGGATGGTGAGTAGGCAGGCGATGGGGACGAGTTCGGAGATGACGGCGTTGGCCCAGCCGAACCACTCGCCTGTGCCGGCGGGGGAGTTGGCGAGGGTCCAGTCCTTGACGTGGGTGAAGGAGGCGGCTCCGGCGAAGCCGGCGACGGTCAGGAGGATGAGGACCAGGACGACGCCTTCGATGCGGGTTGCAGTCGTGGGGGTTTTCATCGCGGGTCACCACCTGGGGTGGGGGCGGTCCAGCCGCAGACGTCACAGTCGGAGAAGCCGCAGTACTGGCAGCAGTCGGTGCGGTCGGTCGTGGTCATCGGCGTGTGGTCGGCGCAGTAGGAGTCGCCGCAGGGGCAGCGATCAGTGGTAGTCATCAGTGGCCTCCGTGGCAGTCGAGGCAGCAGCCGTAGCGGCGGGGGATGTAGTAGGGCTTCACCTGGCCGCAGTGCCGGCAGGTCCGCCGCGCTTTCAGGGCTTTGGCGATGGCCTCCCGCTGAGCGGGCGTAGCCACCCGCTTGGGTGCGGCGAGGTCGAGGCGGTAGAGGTAGGCGACCCGGCGGTTGGTGCGGTGTCGCCAGAG
Organism: Micromonospora sp. NPDC049799; assembly: GCF_040656655.1. Lineage (NCBI taxonomy): Bacteria > Bacillati > Actinomycetota > Actinomycetes > Micromonosporales > Micromonosporaceae > Micromonospora > Micromonospora sp. NPDC049799. The sequence continues at coordinate 4,339 of NZ_JBFAMU010000191.1, read as the reverse complement.
GATCTGGGCGACCGGGTCGTGCCCTCCGGGGCGAAGGCCAGCGGCCCGCAACTGTCGGCGGGTGGCCAGGCCATTGGGGGCGGCCCGGTAGGGGAAGGTGGGGAACCCGTAGCGGGTGCCGAGCGGGTCGTAGAACTCGACCCGGATAGCGGTGCGGTCGGCCAGGGCGTCGAGGTCGACGCTGCGCAGGTCGGTCATCACTTGTCTCCCCACCGCTGTTGGGCGGCCTGCCGGGAAATGCCGAGACGGGCACCGATCTCGGCCCAGGAGTAGCCGAAGGCCCGCAGGCCGATCACGGCTTCACCGATCGCGTCGTCGATGACCGATGACAGGGCGACGAGGTCGCGGAGGGCTTCCACGTCACCAGTGGCCACGCGGCGTCCGTGGGCGCGGATGATCCGCCGGGCGAAGCCGGCGAAGGCGTCGTTCTCGACGACGTCCCGACGCCGTTGCCGGGGCAGGTGGGGCGTCAAGGTCTTCTTGACGGTGTTCATCGGTTCTCGCCTCCGTCGGTGTGGAGGCGGTCCCACTGCTTCGCGGCGTTCTCCAGGGCGGCGATCACGTGATCGGCGGTGCAGGAGGGGTCGTCGTTCCACGAGTACGGGGAGGTGTGCTCGTCGATGACGAAGCCGTCCTCGTCGACGAGGAACAGCGGGTAGTGGGTGTCGAGGTAGTCGACGAACACGCCCAGGGCCGACAGGTAGTCAGCGAGGGTGTCGGGGGCGAGCTGGGAGAAGTGCTCCACCTTGTGGCCGGCGCAGGCGATGCCGATGGCCCCGGCGGCACAGGCCGGCGGGGTAAGGGTGTCGGTGGTGGTGTCGTAGTAGGTGCCCTGGTGCCAGCCGTGCCGGCGCAGGTAGAGGGCAGCCATCCGCAGCAGGTCAGCAGGGGTGACCTCAACGATGGTGGGTGGTTTCTGGGTAGCCTTCATGGCAGCCACGTCCTTTCAGAAGGGCTTGGTGGGAGGTCGGCAGGACCAGCTCTGCTGGCAGGCGAGGTCCTGGTCCTGTCGGCCGTTTTCAGGTGGTGCGCAGCCGCAGGTAGCGGCGCTGGCGGGTGTCGTCACCGCCCATCGCAGTGGGTGCGGAGGCGAAGACGAGTCGGCCGCTGGCCGAGGCGACCTGCACCATGGCCGCGATCTCGTGCGGCTGGGCGACGATCCACAGCTCGACGAACTGAGCGGCCCGTTGGTTGTTGGCACGCGCGTAGGCGCGCTCTCGGGTGGTCATGCCGCTGCTCCCAGGTCGAGGCAGGTGAGGTCCGGCACCAGGGCCGGTAACGGTCGGGGCCGGCGGATCCAGGCGGCGTAGTCGGCGATGCCGGCGATCTGGGCGTCGGTGAGGTAGGCGACCTTGATGCGGCGAGGAACGCCGCCTTCGGCGATCAGGTACGCGGCGCCCTGGTTGGTGGGGGCGATGTCGGTGGCGGAGTAGCCCTGCTCGGCCCAGCCGTGCCCGAGCACGATGTTCGACGAATTGGGTGTGGTGCAGCGGAACGCTGCGCGGTAGCCGAACAGGTCCCGCAGCGAGGTCGGGATGATGTCGAACGACGGCCGCTGGGTGGCCGCCACGACCGGGATGCCGGCGGCGCGACCGCGTGCGACCAGGTCGCGCAGGAGGGCGACGAACTCTTCCTGCTCCTGCTTGCTGCCGATCGTGGCGGAGTAGAAGGCGATCTCGTCGACCAGGACGGTGATGACCGACAGGCCGTCGGCGGCGGTGAGCTTGCGGCGTCCGTGGGCGCGGAGCCAGGCGTAGCGGTTGTTCATCACCTGCTGGAGCCGCTTGAGGACGTCGAGGGCGGCGGTGATGTCGGGGCCGATGAAGGCGTCGGCGACGTCTTCCCACTGGCCGAGTTCGACGAGCTTGCCGTCGAGCAGGACGAGGCGGGAGTCGACGCTCAGGGCGGCGTGGGCGGCAATGCAGTTGAGGAGGCCGGATTTGCCGCCGCCGGGTTCGCCGCCGGCGAGCAGGTTGCGGTAGGCGAGGGTGATGTAGACGGGCTGACCGAACTCGTCGATGCCGACGAAGATGGGGTCGAACATCGACAGGCCAGGCCCCACCGGAACCCCTGGTGTTGGGGCGGGTGCCGTGGTGGTCATGAGATGCCCTCCTTGGGCCGTTGAGTGGGCGCGGGAAGCCGCACGAACGAGCCGCAAGCAGCTCCCCGCGTCCAAGGTGTGATGGGGTTAGATCCAGTCGGAGACGTCGTCCTCAGGCGTGGAGGACGTAGCCGCGGGTTTGCTGCCGTTGGCCGTGTTGGTGGGAGCCGGCGGCTTCTTCTGCGCCGGCAGGGTGATGGTGGGGGCGTCGACGTCGGGCAGGTCCAGAGCCGTCGGGATCACCGGCGCAGGCCGGTCAACGGAGGGAGCGTCCGGGGTGATGACGTCGACCAGCGGGGAGCCCACCTGGGCGTTGAGCACCTCGCGGCGTTTGATGTCGAACCGCAGGTAGGCGGCGTTGCCGTCGGAGGCCCGCTCGATCAGGGCGGTGGCGGCGTGGCAGGCGACCGCGATCCGGTCGAGACGCCCTTCCAGATCGGCCATCGACAGGCCAGGCCGGAGGTAGACCCAGACCCGCTCACCGACCGGCGTGGGACGAGCCCACAGGATCAGCGGCAGGGATCCGGACTGGTTGGCGATGATGAACTGCGCGAAGCACACACGCAGCCGATGCCGGACGACCAGGCACCAGGTCCAGGCCACCAGGGCGCGGCGGGTGACCGGCAGGGCGGCGGGGACGCCGACGACCAGGGCGACCACCAGCAGGGTCACCACGGTCGGGGTGTGGTTGGCCAGCTGTACCCAGAAGGTGATGGCGGCGGTGGTGAGCACGATCTCGATGGACCACCACCACAGCAGCCGCAGCACCGGCCAGATCCGCACGAGGATCCAGGCGAGCCCGCCCAGCGGGACACCGATGGCCGCGCCCAGGAACAGGGCAAGGATGGGGTGAATGGAAGCAGCGGCCACCACGGCCGACAGAAAGCCGACGATGACCGCCGTCAGGATGAACGCCAACCGGGCGTTGCGGGCCGAGGAACGGTGGACCTTGGCCTCGATGACCGTGATGGTGCCGTTCGACTTTCCGAAGGGCCGGCGGGCGGTGGGCTTGCTCATGACGCCCTCCCCGTGTCGCCGCAGGCGACGCACCAGCAGTAGCCGTTGGAGTCGATGAGGGCGAGAGCGCCGGCCATGGTCATCTCGCAGCCGGTGCAGGCCACGACCATCGGAACACCGGCCTTCTCGTGGTCGGCCCAGGTGTATTCGGACTTGTAGCCTGCGCGGGCCTGCAAGAAGTGCAGTCCTGTCGGCAGGCCACTCGGGCGGGTAGGCTTGGACACGACGAGTCCTCCCAATCGCGAGTTGGGGTGGATGAGTTGGAGGGCACGGGGTCGGCAGATGTAGGAGTCGGACCGACCCCGCGCCAGCTCTTGCGGGGTGCCACCACCAGTCGTGGCAGCCGGGCCGGGAGCGTAGGAGTCTGAACCACTCCCGGACCGTTCTTCACTTGTTCAGCGGACCTCAGGCCGCTTCGCGCCTCAGCGCATCAGACACCAGAAGCTCACGCAGTGCAGATGAGCCAGGGACCTACTTCGCCGCCGAGGTACCAGCCTTCGGCTTCAGCGACACGGCACGGAACGCGACGCCGTTGCGCCCGTTGGTCGCCCACGGAATGGCCTCCAACTGCTCGACAGCGACGAGCTGCCCCACCGTCACGCCCGGCTTCTCACCCGCCGTGGTGACCGTGATGATCTCGCCGCCGGTCTCGTCGAGAACGAAGACCTGGGTCGACCACATGAGCCGGCCAGTGTTCTTCTCCGACCGCTGGTTGCCGTTCTGGTCGTTCTTCGGCTCCGGGTCCTTCGTCACCTGGACCTGCTTGCTCGCGGTGTCCACGTACAGCTTCACAACAGACCTCCTGTGTCTAGGCGCATCCCTTGTTGGATGACTGCCTCACCATCAAAGTACCAACTGAGTTGGTACTTTGCCAGACTCCCATCGGAACTTGTTCCGGTGTTCTGCTGGCACCCACAACGATGACCTTGAGTTGGGTAAAACGACAGGTGTCACTGCGGTGACAGGCCAAAGTCCCCTCGCCATGTCCCCTGAGCCGGGGCGATACTGGCTACATGGTTGATGCGGCTGCGGAACTCGATCGACCCGCTTGGGCGTCCCGACTCAGGGCCGAGCGCACTGCGCGTGGGTGGTCCCAAGGCGAGGCCGTGCGAGCGATGCGAATGCATGCGGCCGAGCAGCTACCCGCTGACAGCACGCTCCTACGGAACTGGAAGAGATGGGAGTCTGGCAGCTCGGAGCCTGACGGCTTCTACAAGGCGT
>NZ_JBFAMU010000190.1:0-9125 GCF_040656655.1 Micromonospora sp. NPDC049799 | reverse complement strand
AGGGGTTTGCGTCGAAATCCGCGCGGCTCCTGACCCAAACCCCTTGATCAACGCGTTGGGGGTGGGGACGGGGGCGGGTTAGTGGCCCAGGAGGCGGGTGAACAGGGTGGCTGGGCGGGAGGGGCGGGCGGTCCGGGTTTCGGTGTGGTCGGCCCTGGTCATGATGCGGAGGCCGGCGTTGACCGCGAGCCAGCGCAGCGGTTCCGGCTCCCACCTCGGGGAGCGGTGGTTGACCCAGGGGAGCCGGGTCAGGTCGGTACGGGCGCCGCGGATCAGGTCGGCCAGCGTGCGGCCGGCAAGGTTGCTGGTGCCGACGCCGTCGCCGACGTAGCCGCCCGCCCAGGCCAGTCCGCTGTCCCGGTCGAGGCCGACCGAGGCGGCCCAGTCGCGCGCCACCCCGAGCGGGCCACCCCAGGTGTGCGTCACCGGCACGTTCGGGCCGAGCACCGGGAACAGCTCGCCGAGCGTACGGCGCAGCGCGGCGAACACCCGTGGCTCCCGGTCGTAGGTGGGGGAGACCCGGGAGCCGAAGTGGTACGGCGCGCCCCGCCCACCGAAGGCGAGCCGCCCGTCGGCGGTCCGCTGGCCGTAGATGATCACGTGCCGGTGGTCGGAGAACGTCTCCCGTGCGGCCAGCCCGATCTCGGCCCACGTCGACGCGGACAGCGGCTCGGTCGCCACCATCAGCGAGTAGACCGGGGCGACCGTGCGGCGCTGACGGGGCAGCGCCGGCGTGTACCCCTCGGTCGCCCGGACCACCACCGGCGCCCGGACCGTCCCGGCCGGGGTCACCGCCGCGCCGGCCAGGATCCGGGTGACCGGCGTGCGCTCGTGGATGGTCACCCCGCGGCGTTCGACCGCCGCGGCCAGCCCGCGCACCAGCCGGGCCGGGTGCACCGCCGCGCAGTGCGGGGTGTACGTGCCACCGCGTACCCCCTCGGCGGCGCAGTGTGCGGTGGCCTCGTCGGCGTCGAGGAGGGCGAGATCGTCCGGCCCCAGGCCGAACTCCCGTGCCTCGGCCACCGCCGCGCGGGCCCGCTCCAACTGCGGGCCGGTGCGGGCGAGCGTGACCGTGCCGCCGTACGCCCAGTCGCAGTCGATGCCCTCGGCCGCGACGACCCGGCCGACCTCGGCGACCGTGGCGTGCATGGCCCGCTGCATGGCGATCGCCGCGTCGCGACCGTGCCGGCGGGCCAGCGCGGGCAGCGAGGTGGGGAACAACGCCGAGCACCAGCCGCCATTGCGGCCGGACGCCCCGTACCCGGCGATCTCCGCCTCCAGCACCACGATCCGCAGCGACGGGTCGCCGGCGGCCAGGTAGTACGCCGTCCACAGCCCGGTGTAGCCCGCCCCGACGATCACCACGTCGGCGTCGGCGTCGCCCGGCAGCGGTGGGCGCGGCGTCAGCGCCTCGTCCACGGTGGAGAACCAGTACGACAGGTCCTGGTAGCGCATCACCACTCCGGGGGCGGCAGGTCGAAGCGGAGGGCCGGGTCGGGCTCCGGAGCTCCGAGGGACTCGACCACCGGCACGACACCGGCCCAGACCGCATGGTCCAGGTCCTCGTCGGGGTCGTCCGGCGGGCCGGCGCTGACCTTCACGGAGCACTCGGCGAGTGGCAGCGCCAGCACCAGCGTGGCCGCCATCTCCTTCGCCGATGGCGGGCGGAGCTGCGCCCAGCGTCCGGGCAGCAGATGCTCGGTGATCCGCTCCAGCGCGGCGAGCTTCGCCTCGTCGTCGAGCGTGGCCGCCTGACCGAGAACCATGGCGCAGCGGTAGTTCATCGAGGAGGCGAAGGCGCTGCGGGCGAGCACCAGGCCGTCGAGCAGGGTGACGGTGAGGCAGGCCGGCGCCCCGGCGGCGAGGTGGCGGAAGAGCCGGCTGCCCGTGGAGCCGTGGACCAGAACCCGCTCGCCGTCGCGGGCGCAGGCCACCGGCACGGCGTACGGCTGGTCGCCGTCGACGATCGCCAGGTGACCGACCCGGCCGGCGTCGAGGATCGCGTACAGCGTCGCCCGGTCGTGCACCGCGAGGTCGGGCAGCCGGCGTACGCGGGTGCGTGCCGTCCGCCCGACCTTTTCGTTCCCGTCGCCGCTCAGAGCCGGGACCATGCCTCGGTGAGGACGCCCCGCAGGATCTGTTCGATCTCGTCGAACTGCTGCTGGTCGGCGATCAGCGGCGGCGCGAGCTGCACGACGGGGTCGCCCCGGTCGTCGGCGCGGCAGTAGAGGCCGGCCTGGAACAGCGCGGTGGAGAGGAACCCGCGCAGCAGCCGCTCGGACTCCGCCTCGTCGAACGTCTCCCGGGTCGTCTTGTCCTTGACCAGTTCGATGCCGTAGAAGTAGCCGTCGCCGCGGACGTCGCCGACGATCGGCAGGTCGTGCAGCTTCTCCAGGGTGGACCGGAAGGCACCCTCGTTGGCGCGGACGTGCCCGATGAGGTCCTCGCGGGCGAAGAGCTCCAGGTTGGCCAGGGCCACCGCGCAGGAGACCGGGTGGCCGCCGAAGGTGACCCCGTGGGCGAACATGCCGGTCTCGGTCAGGAACGGCTCCATCAGCCGGTCGCTGGCGATCATCGCGCCGAGCGGGGCGTAGCCGGACGTGATGCCCTTGGCCGTGGTGATGATGTCCGGCTGGTAGCCGTAGCGGACGGCGCCGAAGTACTCGCCGAGCCGGCCCCACGAGCAGATCACCTCGTCGGAGACGAGCAGCACGTCGTACGCGTCGCAGATCTCCCGGACCCGCTCGAAGTAGCCGGGTGGCGGCGGGAAGCAGCCGCCGGAGTTCTGCACGGGCTCCAGGAAGACGGCGGCGACGGTGTCGGGCCCCTCCCGCTCGATCGCCCGACCGATCTCCTCGGCGGCCCAGCGGCCGAACGCCTCGGGGGAGTCGCCGTGCTCGGGTGCGCGGTAGAAGTTCGTGTTCGGGACCTTGATGCCGCCGGGCACCAGCGGCTCGAAGTCGCTCTTGATGCCGGGCAGGCCGGTGATCGACAGCGCACCCATCGACGTGCCGTGGTAGGCGATGTAGCGGCTGACCACCTTGTGCTTGTTCGGCTGGCCGGTGCGCTTGAAGTAGGCCCGGGCCAGCTTCCACGCCGCCTCGACGGCCTCCGAGCCGCCGGTGGTGAAGAAGACCCGGTTCAGGTCGCCGGGGGTCAGCGAGGCGATCTTCTCGGCCAGCTCGACCGCGGTCGGGTGGGCGTACGACCACAGTGGGAAGTAGGCCAGCTCGCCCGCCTGCTTGGCGGCTGCCTCGGCCAGCTCGGTCCGGCCGTGCCCGGCGTTGACGACGAAGAGCCCGGCGAGCCCGTCCAGGTAGCGGCGGCCCTGCGAGTCCCAGACGTACGCGCCCTCGCCGCGCACGATGGTCGGCACCTCGCCGGCGGAGTAGCTCGCCATCCGGGTGAAGTGCATCCAGAGGTGGTCGGTGGCGTTGGCCATGTCAGCCCCATCGGGTCTCGGGCCGGTAGGGGTGGACACCGGCCGCTCTGCCCACGGTTATCCCACAGCCGCACGCCCGAAAGCAAGTGGTATCAGTCGTGAAGGGCGGCGATAGCGACGGATTCAGCGAGAGTGCGTCGACGGAACAACGGATTCCGCACGATGCGCGTCGGGCCAGCGGTCAGGCGGTGCCCCACGTGTACGTCTGCTTGCGCAGCTTGAGGTAGACGAACGCCTCGGTGGACAGCACGCCCTCGACGGCCCGGAGCCGCTGCAGGATCTCCAGCAGGTGGTCGTCGTTGCGGCACACGACCTCGGTGAGCAGGTCGAACGATCCGGCGGTGATGACCACGTAGTCGACCTCCTCCAACTCGGCGAGGCGGTCGGCGACGGTCTCCAGGTCGCCGTTGGTGCGCAGGCCGATCATGGCCTGCCGGGGGAAGCCGAGCTGGAGCGGGTCGGTGACCGCGACGATCTGCATGACGCCCGCGTCGAGCAGGCGCTGCACCCGCTGGCGTACCGCCGCCTCGGAGAGCCCGACGGCCTTGCCGATCGTCGCGTACGGGCGCCGGCCGTCCTCCTGGAGCTGCTCGATGATCTGCTTCGCCACGTCGTCGAGCAGCGCGTGGCTGGCCCCGTCACGGACGGTGACGCGCCGTCCGCCGTTGCCGTTGTCGTTGTGTCGGTTCGTCATCGACGCTCCCCTTGCCGGATTCCCGGGCCTGAGCCTAGTGCCATCGCGCAGTCTGGCGTATTTCGTCGTCGAGAGCTATTCCCGCAACGGAATCCCTTGTAAGGAAGGTCACCTCATGTCAGGATCAGTCGTCCACCGCGACCTGACCCTCCCGCCGGCGCGCCACCCCCCTCCCGCCGCCGACGAAAGACCCCTTAGGAGTCGTCATATGCGATCTCCCCTCCGCCCCCTTTCCCGGCGTGGGCTGTTGACCGGCACTCTGGGTTCCGCAGCGCTGCTCGCCGCCGGTGGCTCGCTGGCCGGTTGCGGCACGAAGGCCGCGACCCAGACCGAGGCCGGCTGCGTCAGCGACGACCTCTCCGGCACCGAGAAGACTCTGGCCTTCTCCAACTGGCCGCAGTACATGGACGTCGACGAGAAGGACGAGTCGAAGCGTCCCACCCTCGACGAGTTCGTCACGAAGACCGGCATCAAGGTCACCTACACCGAGGACGTCAACGACAACAACGAGTTCTTCGGCAAGGTGCAGAACCAGCTCGCCGCCTGTCAGAGCACCGGCCGGGACATGTTCGCCGTCACTGACTGGATGGCGGCCCGGATGATCCGGCTCGGCTGGATCCAGAAGCTCGACAAGTCGAAGCTGCCCAACGTCGAGGCGAACCTCCTGCCCTCGCTTCGCAACCGCTCCTTCGACCCGGAGAACCAGCTGGCGATCCCGTGGCAGTCCGGCCTCGCGGGCCTCGCCTACAACGGCAAGGTGACCAAGGAGATCCGTACGGTCGACGAACTGCTCACCCGCCCCGATCTCAAGGGGAAGGTGACCGCGCTGTCGGAGATGCGCGACACGATGGGCCTGCTGCTCCAGTCGAACGGCCACGACCCGGCGAACTTCACCGGACCCCAGTTCGACGACGCGCTCAACAAGCTCAAGAAGGCCGTCGACTCCGGCCAGATCCGCAAGTTCACCGGCAACGACTACGCCCCCGACCTGGCCAAGGGCGACATCGCCGCGTGCATCGGCTGGTCCGGTGACGTCATCCAGCTCGGCTTCGAGGACGAGAAGGTCAGGTTCGTGGTGCCGGAGTCCGGCGTCATGCTCTGGTCGGACAACATGATGGTGCCGAACAAGGCCACCCACAAGGCGAACGCCGAGCAGCTCATCAACTACTACTACGACCCCGCGGTCGCCGCGAGGCTCGCCGCCTACGTCAACTACATCTGCCCGGTCAAGGGCGCCCAGGCCGAGATGGAGAAGATCGACCCGGAGCTGGCGGCCAACTCGCTGATCTTCCCGGACGAGGCCATGCTGTCGAAGTCCAAGGTGTTCATGGCCCTGGACGAGAAGCAGGAGACCGAGTACGAGCGCAAGTTCCAGCAGGTAATCGGGGCGTGAGAACCATGGGACACGATGCACCGGCCGGTGACCTGCGGCTGGCCGACCTCACCAAGCGGTTCGGCGTCTTCACCGCGGTGGACGACCTCAGCCTGACCATCCCGCAGGGCTCGTTCTTCGCCCTGCTCGGGGCGTCCGGCTGCGGCAAGACCACCACCCTGCGGATGATCGCGGGGCTGGAGGAGCCGACGAGCGGGCAGGTCCTGCTCGGCGACCGGGACATCGCCCGGCTGCGCCCGTACAAGCGGCCGGTGAACACCGTGTTCCAGTCCTACGCGCTCTTCCCGCACCTGGACATCGCCGAGAACGTGGCGTTCGGGCTGCGCCGGCGCGGCATCCGCAAGGTGGACGACCAGGTCCGCCGGATGCTGTCGCTGGTGCAGCTCGACGGCTACGACCGGCGCCGGCCCGCCCAGCTCTCCGGTGGGCAGCAACAGCGGGTCGCCCTGGCCCGCGCCCTGATCAACCACCCGCAGGTGCTGCTGCTCGACGAGCCGCTCGGCGCGCTCGACCTGAAGCTGCGCCGGCAGATGCAGATCGAGCTCAAGCGCATCCAGACCGAGGTGGGCATCACCTTCGTGCACGTCACCCACGACCAGGAGGAGGCCATGACCATGGCCGACACGGTCGCGGTGATGAACGCGGGGCGCATCGAGCAGCTCGGCGCGCCGGCCGACATCTACGAGTTCCCGGCCACCGCCTTCGTCGCGAACTTCCTCGGCCAGTCCAACCTCCTGGCCGCCGAGGCCGCCGGGCCCGCCGGAGGCGAGGTGCCGGTCTCGGCGCACGGCGGTCGCTTCTCGGTGCCCGTCGGCCGGGCACGCGCCGACCGGGGTCCGGTCTTCCTCGGCGTACGCCCGGAGAAGCTGCACCTGGCCGGCTCCGCCGACCAGGTCCCCGCCGGACACCACCACGTCACCGGGACCGTCACCGACGCCTCGTACGTCGGGGTCAGCACCCAGTACCTGCTGCGGACGGCCTGGGGGAGCGAACTGTCGGTGTTCGTCGCCAACAGCGGCACCCACGGTCAGCTCGCACCCGGCACGCAGGCCGTGGCGTACTGGGATCCGCGGCACGCGTTCCTGCTGCACCGCGAGCCGGGCGAGCACGACCGCACGACTCCGGTGCTCGACGAGCCGGTGGGCGTCAGCTCATGACCGCCCTCGCCCACGTGCCCGCGGGATCCGGGCAGTCGGCGGCACCACCGCCGGCGGCCCGGTCCGGGCGGCACCGCCTCCTGCCGTACCTGCTGCTGCTGCCCGGCGCGGCCTGGCTGTTGCTGTTCTTCGGCCTGCCGCTGCTCCAACTCGCCGCCGCGAGCCTCTACGACCCGAGCGGCTCACTCTCCACCGGCTACGCGCTGACCTGGGCGTTCGGCAACTACCCGGACGCGCTGCAGGCGTACTGGCCGCAGTTCACCCGGTCGTTCCTCTACGCCGGCATCGCGCTGGTGCTGGCACTGCTGATGGGCTACCCGCTGGCGTACGCGATCGCGCAGAAGGCCGGCCGGTGGAAGAACCTGCTGCTGGTGTGCGTGGTCGCGCCGATGTTCACCAGCTTCCTGGTCCGCACGCTGGCGTGGAAGACGATCCTGTCGGACAACGGCTGGCTCGTCGGGCTGCTGCGCGACGTGCACCTGCTCGGTCCCGACGGCCGGCTGCTCGCCACTCCGGTCGCGGTGATCCTCGGCCTGACGTACAACTTTCTGCCGTTCCTGGTGCTGCCGCTGTACGCGAGCCTGGAGCGACTGGACTACCGGATGCTGGAGGCGGCGAGCGACCTGTACGCGAGCCCGGTGCAGACGTTCCGGCGGGTCACCCTGCCGCTGTCGATGCCCGGCCTGGTCGCCGGCACGCTGCTGTTCTTCATCCCGGCCAGCGGCGACTACATCAACGCCGAACTGCTCGGTACCCCGAACGAGTACATGATCGGCAACGTCATCGACTCGGCCTTCCTGGTCCGGCTGGACTACCCGCAGGGCGCGGCGCTGTCCTTCCTGCTGATGGCGGCGATCCTCGCGGTGGTCTTCGTGTACCTGCGCCGGGCCGGCACGGACGAGGTGTTGTGATGAGGTTCTCCCGTTGGCTGGCCGACCGCTGGGTGATGGGCGTGGGCCTGCTGGTCCTCGGCTACCTGTTCCTGCCGATCGCCGTGGTCGCCGCACTGTCCTTCAACCGCCCGTCCAGCCGCCTGTCGTACGACTTCAACGAGTTCACCCTGGACAACTGGCGGCAGCCGTGCGCCACCAGCGACATGTGCGATGCCGTGGTGCGCAGCGTGCAGATCGGGTTCATCGCCACCGTGGCGGCCACCGTGCTCGGCACGCTGATGGCGTTCGCCCTGGTGCGGCACCGTTTCCGCGGCCGGTCCGGGATCAACGTGCTGATCTTCCTGCCGATGGCGACGCCGGAGCTGGTGATGGGCACCTCGCTGCTCGCCCTCTTCGTCGCCGGCGGGGTACAGCTCGGCTTCTGGACCGTCGTCATCGCGCACGTGATGTTCTGCGTGTCGTTCGTGGTGGTCACCGTGAAGGCCCGCCTCGCCGGCATGGACCGGCGACTGGAGGAGGCCGCGATGGACCTCTACGCCACCGAGTGGCAGACGTTCCGCCGGATCACCCTGCCGCTGGTGCTGCCCGGCATCGTGGCCGCCGCGCTGCTCGCGTTCTCCCTGTCGTTCGACGACTTCATCATCACGAACTTCAACTCCGGCACCACCGTCACGTTCCCGATGTACGTCTGGGGCGCCGCCCAGCGGGGCATCCCGCCGCAGGTCAACGTCATCGGGACGGCGATGTTCGTGATCGCGCTGCTGCTGGTCCTGGCCAGTTCGCTGCGCGGGCGACGGGCGAGCCGGGCCGCCGTCGCGGCACCCGTGGTCGCCGGAGAGGCCGGCGGGCGGTCGTGACCGGCTCCCATACCGGCCGGGCGCGCGCGCTGGCGGACGCGGCGCGCGTGCCCTACTGGCTGGACCGTCCGGAACGCCCCGACCCGCTCCCGCCGTCGCACGGCGCGACCGGGACCGACCTGCTCGTCGTCGGGGGCGGCTACTCCGGGCTCTGGACCGCCCTGCTCGCCAAGCAGGACGACCCGGACCGGGACGTGCTGCTGATCGAGGCCGGCACCTGCGGCTGGGCCGCCTCCGGGCGCAACGGCGGCTTCTGCGCCTCGTCGCTCACGCACGGCCTGGCCAACGGCGTCGACCGTTTCCCGGACGAGATCGACCAGCTGGAACGGCTCGGCCGGGAGAACCTGGACGCCATCGCCACCACCGTGGCGGACCTCGGGATCGACTGCGACTTCGAGCGCACCGGTGAGCTGGCGGTGGCGGTCGAGCCGTACCAGCTCGACGCGCTGGCCGAGGACGCGGCCCTGGCCCGGCGGTACGGCCACGACGTACGCCTGCTCGACGCCGACGAGGTGCGTGCCGAGGTGGACTCCCCGACGTACCTCGGTGGACTCTGGGACCGCGACCGGGTCGCCATGCTCGACCCGGCGCGACTGGCCTGGGGCCTGCGCCGCGCCGCCCTCGACCTCGGCGTGCGGATCCACGAGCACACCCGGGTCACCGGCCTGCGCGCCGACGGCGCGGCGCTG
>NZ_JBFAMU010000189.1:0-9130 GCF_040656655.1 Micromonospora sp. NPDC049799 | reverse complement strand
GCGGCGCTGGTGGCGCTGGTCGTCGCGGTGCTGCCGCCGGGGCGGGCCGCACTCGCCGATGCCGTGACGGGGCTGCTGCGCTTCGCGGGGATCGTCATCGCTACGTCGCCGGACACGGCGCGTCCCACCGGGTCGCCGTCGCCGTTGCCGGGGCAGCAGTCGGCCGCCCTCGACGAGGCGCGGCGGATGGTGCGCTTCCCGATCCGCCTGCCGGCCCAACTGGGCCCGCCGGAGCAGGTGCTGGTCGCCGACCCCGACGGGACCGGTACCTACCGGGTCGCGACGCTGCTCTATCGCGGCGGCACGCTGCGCGTCGACGCCTTCGACGGTCGTCTCGACCCGGTCTTCCAAAAGCAGGCGAGTGGGCCGGGAATCGACTGGGTGGAGTTCGACGGTGACGTGGCCGTCTGGATCGGCGGCCCGCACCCGGTCAGCTACGTGGATCGAACGGGCACGGTACGCGTGGAGACCGCCCGACTCGCCGCCTCGACGCTCATCTGGCAGGAGGGCGGCGTGAGCTACCGGCTGGAAGGCCAGGTCACCAAGCCAGAGGCGACCGAGATCGCCCGGTCGCTGGACTAGGACCGCAACCCCACCGGCAGTCTCATCCCGACTTTCGTTGTCAGTAAACGAAAGTTGCTCCTATATCGATGAAAGGTATGGACATGTGGACATGCCTTTTGTAGCGTCGGCCACATGAAGGCTTTTCGGCTGGTTGACCGTCCCGCCGGACCAGGAACCGCAGCCGACACCTGACCCGTCACCCGTCCCCTACCCAGTGCTTCGCCCGGCGCTGGGCGGCTCAGCCGTGCCCGACGACCGACACCACCGGCAAGGAGGAAGTGCCGTACTCCCCGAACTGCCCGATCAGTGACAAGGAGAGGCAGATGAAGAAACGACTCGCGCTCGCCGTAGCGGGTCTGACGAGCCTGGCGCTCGTCACCACCCCCACCGTCTCGACGGCCGCACCCGGCAGCGCGCCGCCGGACAGCGACTTCCAGAAGGTGACCCTCAACGACAGCCCGGGCGAGCCGATGGACCTCGCCGTGCTGCCCGACAGCCGGGTGCTGCACGTGACGCGTCCCGGTGAGGTCTGGCTGCACGACCCGGCCACCGGCCGCAACACCCTCGCCGCGGCCCTGGACGTCTACCGGCACGACGAGGAGGGCCTGCAGAACGTCGCGATCGACCCGAACTTCGGCAGGGCCGGCAACAACTGGATCTACCTGTACTACTCGCCGCCGCAGGACACCCCGGTCGACGACCCGTCCACGCCCGGGGTCAACGAGGGTGACGCCCCGGCCTGGGGAACCCCGGCGGACTTCGCCCCGTTCGAGGGGGTCATCCGGCTCTCCCGGTTCCGGTTCGTCAAGGACAGGCTGGATCTCTCCACCGAGCAGCGGATCCTGGACGTCCCGGTCGACCGGGGCATCTGCTGCCACGTCGGCGGCGACATCGTCTTCGACTCCGCGGGCAACCTGTACCTGTCCACCGGTGACGACACCAACCCCTTCGAGTCCGGTGGCTACACACCCATCGACGAGCGGCCCGGCCGCAACCCCGCGTACGACGCGCAGCGCACCTCGGCCAACACCAACGACCTGCGCGGCAAGATCCTGCGCATCCGCGTGGGCGCCGACGGGTCGTACCGCATCCCGGACGGCAACCTCTTCCCCGAGGGCACGGCCGGCACCCGGCCCGAGATCTACCTGATGGGTCTGCGCAACCCCTTCCGGATCGAACTGAACCGCGAGACCGACGAGCTGTACGTCGCGGACTACTCGCCGGACGCGGGCGATCCCGACCCGTCGCGTGGCCCGGCCGGGCACGGCAAGTGGTTCGCCGCCCGCGAGGCCGGCAACTACGGTTGGCCCTACTGCGCCACGGCGCAACTGCCGTACGTGGACTACGACTTCGCCACCGGAGCGTCCGGGGCGCTCTTCGACTGCGCCGCGCCGGTCAACGAGTCGCCGCACAACACCGGCCTGCGGCAACTGCCGCCGGTGGAGCAGCCGCAGGTGTGGTACTCCTACGGTCCCTCGGCGCAGTTCCCCGAGCTGGGCACCGGCGGCATCGGCCCGATGGCCGGGCCGGCGTACCAGTTCTCCCGCCCGACCACGCGGGGACGCGCCCCGGTGGCGTGGCCGGCGTACTACGACGGCATGGCGCTGTTCCACGAGTGGACCCGGGACTACGTGAAGGGCTTCCGGCTGGACGCCGACGGCGACCTGACCGGGATCGAGCCGGTGCTCCCCTCCCTCACCGTCGACAACCCGATGGACATGGAGTTCGGCCCGGACGGCGCGCTCTACGTGCTGGAGTACGGCGACGGCTTCTTCAGCGAGAACCCGGACGCCCAACTGGCCCGGATCGACTACACCGGCTGGACGGGCAACCACACCCCGGTTCCCCAGGTCTCGGCCACGCCCACCGCCGGACTGGCGCCGCTGACCGTCGCGTTCTCCAGCGACGGCACCACCGACTACGACGGGGACCGACTCCGGTACGCGTGGGACTTCGACAACGACGGCACGGTGGACTCCCGCGCGGCGAACCCGACGTTCACCTACCGGGAGAACGGGCTCTACCACGCCACGCTGCAGGTGAGCGACCCGCGGGGACTGTCGGCCTCCGCCTCGGTCCGGGTCGTCGTCGGCAACGCCGCACCGGTGGTGGAGCTGGTCAGGCCGGGCGACGGCCAGGCCTTCTCCTTCGGCGACCGGGTGGAGTTCGAGGTACGGGTGACCGACGACCAGCCGGTCGACTGCTCCCGGGTCAGCGTTACCTACGTCCTGGGCCACGACACGCACGGGCACCCGCAGACCACCGCCACCGGCTGCACCGGCTCCATCCAGACGACGGTGCCGTCCGGCCACGACCCGGCGACCGACAACCTGACCGGTGTGTTCGTCGCGTCCTACACGGACGCCGGTGGTGACGGGCTGCCAGCCCTGACCGGAACCGACCAGGTCGTCCTGGTCCCCACCGAGTAGAAACGACGGAAGGAAGCCATCATGTGTTACGGACACGACGGGATGGCCGCGCTGCGGCAGTCCGTTGACCGGCGCAGCCTGTTGCGCGGTTCACTGGCGGCGCTCGCGGGCGTCGGCCTGGCATCCGGCATCGGCGCGACGGCCGCCGGAGCGATGATCCGGCCGACCGGCCGGCACCACGTACCCCCGGGCCTGATCAGCATCCAGCTGTGGACGGTCCGCGACGCCCTCTGGGGATCGCCAGGGTACGACGCGACCCTCACCCACCTCGCCCGCATCGGGTATCCGCGCGTGGAGCTGGCGCTCGGCTACTTCGGTCGGACCGCAGCCCAGCTGCGCGAGTTCCTGGACGGCATCGGCATCGAGCCCACCTCCAGCCACGACGGGATCAGCGCCGACGCCGCCGGCCTGGAGCAGAAGATCCAGAACGCGGTCACCCTGGGCCAGTCGTTCATGGTGGTGCCGTACCTGAACTCCGACAAGGCGGACGACTGGAAGCGCTGGGCGGAGCAGATGAACGTGGAGGCTGCGGCGGCACGCGCGGCGGGTCTGCGGTACGGCTACCACAACCACGCGCACGAGTTCACCATCGACCTCGGTGGCGGCACGCGCCCGTGGGACATCCTGACCGCCGAGCTGGACCCCGGGCTCGTGCACCTGGAAATCGACATCTACTGGGCCGTCACCGGCGGCATCGAGTCCGGCGACGGCGCGGCGGACCCGGAGGGCTTCACGCTGGACGTCATCCGCTCGGCGCCGCAGCGCGTCCTGCAGTACCACGTCAAGGACCGGCACGAGTCCACCGGCGACATGGCCGACCTGGGCACCGGGATGATCGACTTCGCCCGGATCTTCCGGGAGCACTCGGTGCTGGAGTACATCGTCGAGAACGACACCCCCGACGTGACGCCGCAGCAGACGGCCGAGGTCGGCTACCGCTACCTGCGCAGGCTGCGCTTCTGACAGGTCCGGGCAGGCAACGCTGACGGACACCGGGGCCGGCGCCCCCACCGCGACGGGTCTACTCGAAGCGGGAGGGGTCGCCGGCTCCCCGGCGCAGGATCTCCGGCTCGGGCTGCGACAGGTCGACTACCGTCGTCGGCTCCTTTCCGCAGTCGCCGGCGTCGACGACCGCGTCGAGGAGGTGGTCCAGCCGCTCCTTGATCTCCCACCCCTGGGTCAGCGGCTCGTCCTCGCCCGGCAGGATCAGGGTGCTCGACACCAGCGGCTCGCCGAGCTCGGCCAGCAGCGCCTGGGCAACGGTGTGCGCGGGCACGCGGACGCCGACCGTACGCTTGCGGGGATGCAGCATCCGGCGCGGCACCTCCTTGGTGGCCGGCAGGATGAACGTGTAGCTGCCGGGGGTGGACGCCTTCACCAGCCGGAAGACCGAGTTGCTGACGTGCACGAACTGGCCGAGTTGCGCGAAGTCCCGGCAGACCAGCGTGAAGTGGTGCCGTTCGTCGAGGCGGCGGATGTCGCGGATCCGGTCGAGCCCGTCGCGGTTGCCCAACTGGCAGCCGAACGCGAAGCAGGAGTCCGTGGGGTAGGCGACCAGGCCGCCGTCCCGGATCAGGTCGACGACCTGCCGGACGATCCGGGGCTGGGGGTTGTCCGGGTGCACGTCGTAGTACCTCGCCATGCGCCCAAGAGTAGGCGCTTCCGCCGGCTCAGTGGCCGCGGTAGAGGACCTCGATGTCGTCGGCGTAGCGCTGCGCCACGACATCGCGTTTGACCTTGAGGGTGGGGGTGAGTTCCCCGTCGGCCTCGGTGAGGTCCCGTGGCAGGATCCGGAACGTCTTGACCTGCTCCGGGTGGGACACCGCCTCGTTGGCCCGGTCCACCGCGGTCTGGATCTCCCGACGCAGCGTGGCGTCGTCCCGCAGGTCGGCCACCGAGGCGTCGGGATGCCCGTGCCGTGTCCGCCAGCGCTGCCAGGCCGGCTCGTCGATGGTGACGAGCGCGGCCACGTACGGGCGGCCGTCGCCCACGAGCACGCACTGGCTGATCAGCGGATGGGCGCGGACACCCTCCTCGATCGGCGGGGGCGCGACGTTCTTGCCGGCCGCCGTCACGATGATCTCCTTCGTGCGGCCGGTCACCCGCAGGAACCCGTCGGTGTCGACGCTGCCGAGGTCACCGGTGCGGAACCAGCCGTCCGAGGTGAACGTGGCGCGCGTGGCGTCCGGGTTGTTCCAGTATCCGGGGAAGATCACCTCGCCCCGTGCCTGGATCTCGCCGTCGTCGGCGATGCGGATCTCCACTCCGGGAAACGGGAGGCCGACGGTACCGATGCGCTGTGCTTCGGGCCGGTTCGTCGTCAGTGCTGGCGACGTCTCGGTCAGCCCGTACCCCTCCAGCACCGTGATCCCGGCGCCGCGGAAGAAGTGCCCCAGCCGTTCACCCAGCGGCGCACCGCCGACGATGGCCATCCGGCACCGTCCGCCCAGAGCCGCGCGGAGCTTGCGGTACGCCAGCAGGTCGAGGACCTGCCGCGCCAACCGCAGCACGAGGTTGGGACCCCGGGCGGTGTCCATGGCCCGGCTGTGGCGCTCCGCCACCGAGTCGGCGACGGCGAACAGCCACCCGCGGTGCGCGTCCTCGGCCTTCTGCCGGGCCCGCGTGTACACCTTCTCCCACACCCGCGGCACCGCGAGGATGAACGTCGGCCGGTACCTGCGCAACTGCTCCAGGACACCGACCATCTCGGCGCTGTGCACCATCGTCCCCCGGGTCTGCACCATCCCCACCTGGATCATCCGGGCGAACGCGTGGGCGAGCGGGAGGAACAGCACCGTCGACGCGCCCGAATGCAGCAGCTGCGGCAGCACCGTCACCGCGCTGGTGACGTCGCAGTAGATGTTGCGGTGGGTCAGGACGCAGCCCTTGGGCCGGCCGGTGGTGCCGCTGGTGTAGACGATCGTGGCGACGTCTCCCCCGGTCACCTGCTTGCGGCGCGTCTCGACCCGGGCGTCGTCGACGTCGCGGCCCTGCCCAGCGAGAGCGATCAGGTCACCGTCGTCAATCTGCCACACCTCACGCAGCGCCGGCAGGCCCGCCCGCGCATCGGCGAGCATCTCGGCGTGGCCCGCGTTCTCCACGACACAGCCCACGGCTCCGGCGTCCGCCACGATCCACTCGAGCTGGTCCCTGCTGGCGGTCTCGTAGACCGGCACGGTCACCGCGCCGATCGCCCACAGGGCGTAGTCCACCAGGGTCCACTCGTACCGGGTGCGGCTCATCAGCGCGATCCGGTCACCGTGACCGACACCCGCGGCGATGAAGCCGCGAGCCAGGGTCAGGACGTCGTCGCGGAACTGCTCACACGTCACCGGTACGTCGCCGCCCTGCACCGGCGCCCGCCCGGGCCAGGCCCGGTGCACCGGTGCCGGGCGCACGAACTGCACCACCTGCGGCGCCTCCTGCGCGTTGATCCACACCCGCTCGGCCAGGCCCGGTACCACCGACCCGACATCCTGCGGCGCGACGGCCACATCCTGCACGTCACACACCCCCGCTACCCAGTCCGCGACGTACCGGCTCCGGCCGCCCGTCCGCGACGCCATGATGTCGCCATCTGCGGCGGCCTCGGCGACGTTTCACGAAATCTGTTCGACGGGGCACGGACCTGGGGTACCGCCCGGCGCTGGCCATCGGCGGCGGGCGGCGAGCGCTACGGCCGGATGTCGAGGGCGCCGATCAGGCCGTCGTGCAGCGTGAACCGGTGCCGCAGACGGATCGGGCTGCCCGGGAACGAGCCCGACACGACCGTCGTCACCACGACGTTCCCGCCGGCTTCCTCCTCGACCGCCTCCGGCTCGGCGGTGAAGTCGGACGCGGCCCCGGTCCGCTCGCGCCAGGCCCGGATCGCCGCCCGGCCCTCGTGGGTCCGGTTCTCGTCGGAAACGATCGCGTCGTCGGTGAAGCAGTCGACGAGGGTGTCGTGGTCGCGCTCATTGGTCGCCCGGTAGTAGCGGGCGACCACCTCCGGCATGGCGGCGGTCATGTCGTGTCCCCCTCAGTCGGATCTCGCGGCCCGGCAGGCGTGTCCCCCAGCTCATCACAGCGAAACGAAAAGAGGGGTCAAACGCCCTCGGAGGGGTTGACCTCCCGCAGGCGCCCGTGCTCCAGCCGCAACCACCGCTGCACCCCGATCTCCGCCAGGAACCGCTCGTCGTGGCTGACCACCACGAACGCCCCCCGGTACGCCTGCAGCGCGTTCTCCAACTGCCCCACACTCACCAGGTCCAGGTTGTTGGTCGGCTCGTCGAGCAGCAGCAGGTGCGGCGCCGGTTCGGCGTACAGGACGCAGGCGAGGGTGGCGCGCAGCCGTTCTCCGCCGGACAGCACCCCGACCGGGAGGTGCGCCCGTTGGCCCCGGAACAGGAACCGGGCCAGCAGGGTCATCCGCTCGGCCTGCGGCCGGCCCGGGGCGTACGCGGCGACGTTCTCCGCCACCGTCCGGTCCTCGTCGAGCAGGTCGAGCCGCTGCGACAGGTACGCCACCCGGCCCTCGGCGCGCCGCAGCGAGCCCGAGTCCGGCAGCAGGGACCCGTCCAGCAGCCGCAGCAGGGTGGACTTGCCGGCACCGTTCGGCCCGGTCAGCGCGATCCGCTCCGGGCCACGGATCGTCAGGCCGACGCCGTCGGTGCCGAAGAGCCCGCGTACGCGCAGTCGTTCACCGACCACGAGCGTCCGCCCGGCGGGAACCACCGTGTCGGGCAGGTCCAGCGTGATCGCCTGGTCGTCGCGCAGTGCGCGGCTGGCCTCGTCGAGCCGGGCGCGGGCGTCGTCGACCCGGGCGCCGTGCGTCTGGTCGGCCCGGCCGGCCGACTCCTGCGCGCTGCGCTTGAGCTTGCCGGCGACGATCTTCGGCAGCCCGGCGTTCTTGATGTTCCGGGCGGCGTTGCCGGCGCGGCGGTCGGCCCGTTCGCGGGCCTGCTGCATCTCGCGTTTCTCCCGCTTGACCTCCAGCTCGGCGGAGCGCACGTTCCGTTCGGCGAGCTCCTGGGCGGCGGCGACCGACTCGGCGTACGCGGTGTAGTTGCCGCCGAAGAAGGTCATCGACCCGCGGTCGAGTTCGGCGATGCGCTCCATCCGGTCCAGCAGCGCCCGGTCGTGGCTGACCAGCAGCAGGCAGCCGCGCCACTCCTCCAGGACCGCGTACAGCCGGTGCCGGGCGTCGACGTCCAGGTTGTTGGTGGGCTCGTCGAGCAGGAGGACGTCGGGCCGCCGGAGCAGCTGCGCGGCCAGGCCGAGGGAGACGATCTGCCCGCCGCTGAGGGTGTCGAGGCGGCGGTCGAGGGTGACGTCGTCGAGGCCGAGCCGGTCCAGTTCGGCGCGGGTGCGCTCCTCGACGTCCCAGTCGTCGCCGACGGTGGCGAAGTGCTCCTCTGCGGCGTCGCCGGCCTCGATGGCGCGCAGTGCCGCGACGGTGCCGGCGACGCCGAGCACCTCGGCGGCGGTCAGGTCACCGGCGAGCGGCAGATCCTGCGGCAGGTAGCCGAGCGCCCCGTCGACCGTCACGCTGCCGGAGGTGGGTGCGAGTTCGTCGGCGATGAGCCGGAGCAGCGTCGTCTTGCCGGCGCCGTTGGGCGCGACGAGGCCGGTGCGGCCACCGCCCACGGCGAAGGAGAGATCCTCGAAGACAGGGGTGCCGTCCGGCCAGGAGAAGGACAGGTGGGTACAGACGACGGATACGTCGGGCATGGCGGGGACCTCGCGGGTGAGGTGGGCGCGCGCCGGGGCGGCCCAGCGGAAGGGATCAGGGAACGACGGCACGGCCAGGGCGGCGCCGCTGTCGCGCGCCTGCTCGCCGGCCGGACACTCCGGTATCACCCGGAGATGTCGTCGTCACCTGCCACGTCTGCTCCTCGTCACTCCGACCGTCACACCCCGCGCCCACGATCCGCGGTCCGGTCGCCGACCACCCTAACAGCGCCCGGGGAGGCCGCCGACCCGTTTTTCGCCGCCGTCGGGAGCGGTCGCCTCGGTTCGGCGGCGGCGGCTCGTCCGCACGGTGCCGGCGGGGGGGCCCCCACCGCGGGGGGCCCCGGGGGGGGGGGCTTGGGGGGGGGGGGGGGGGGGGTTTGGTAGTTGTAATAGAGGCCCCCCACCCCGGGGCCGGCGACCGGGGC
>NZ_JBFAMU010000188.1:0-9145 GCF_040656655.1 Micromonospora sp. NPDC049799 | reverse complement strand
CAAACCCTAAGGCCCGACCAGTCCGGGGTATAAACAATTGGCACTGGCTTATCAAGCACCCTGTTGAGTTCTCAAAGAACAACCACACACCATCCGGCATCCCACTCACGCAGAACCCGTCCGGGGCATTTCGTCCGTCTCACACCCGCCGCTCTCGCGCCGGGCACTTTTACTACGTTACCCGGTGGTTTTCGCTGTGTCAAACCGTTGTTTCGCGGTTTGTCATGCTTCCAACCCTTTTCCGGGCACCACAAGATAATGGCTTGCGCCGCTTCCCTCGTGGCTTTCGGCAGGCCGGCCGCTCGCGGTGTCCCGCTCGCTCGCCCGGTGCCCTGCCGGTCGACAACCTTACCCGGTCGGTCTCGCCTCACCAAATCCGCCTCGCGGCGAGTTCGGGGCACCGCCCGTACCGGCTCTGACAGGTGACAACCCGTCCGACCCGGAGGTCATTCCCGCGCTCCGGCCTTCAGGTCTTTCGCCTGTTTCGTCCGTTCCGCGCTGACAGAGAGAAAGTTACGCGCCCGGCGGAGTGATCGTCAAATCCGCCGGGCGCGTCCCGCGTCACACTGTCGTCGTACGGCTATCTCTGCAGCTCAACGCCCGCGAAGGAGCGCTTGCCGCGGCGCAGGACCAGGTACCGCCCGTGCAGCAGGTCCTCCGGCGTGAGCACCGCGTCCACCTCGGACACGCGGCTGTTGTTGACGTAGGCGCCGCCCTCGGCGATGACCCGTCGCGCCTCCTTGAGGCTCGGCACCAGGCCGGACTCGCGCAGCAGCCCGGCCACGTCGGGCAGCTCGGTGAGGTGGACCAGGCCGGCCTCGGTCAGCGCGGCGCGCAGGGTGGTCGGTGTCAGCTCCTCCAGGGAGCCGCGGCCGAAGAGCGCCTGGCTCGCCGCGACGACCTGGGCCATCTCCCGCTCACCGTGCACCAGCGTGGTCAGTTCCTCGGCGAGCGCGCGCTGGGCCGCCCGCGCCGCCGGTCGTTCCGCCGTCTCCTTCTCCAGCGCCTCCAGCTCCTCGCGGGAGCGGAAGCTGAAGCACCGCAGGTAGCGCCCGACGTCGCGGTCGTCGACGTTGACCCAGAACTGGTAGAAGGCGTACGGGCTGGTCATCTCCGGGTCGAGCCAGATGGCGCCGCCCTCGGTCTTGCCGAACTTCGTCCCGTCGGACTTGGTGACCAGCGGCGTGGTGAACGCCTGCACCGGGCCCGCGCCGCGCCGGCGTACGTAGTCGACGCCGGCGGTGATGTTGCCCCACTGGTCCGAGCCGCCGAACTGGAGCTGGCAGCCGTGCCGGCGGTGCAGCTCGAAGAAGTCGTGGGCCTGAAGCAGCTGGTAGCTGAACTCGGTGAAGCTGATGCCGCTCTCCAGCCGGGCCTTCACCACCTCGCGGGCCAGCATCTTGTTGACCGGGAAGTGCTTGCCGACGTCGCGGAGGAACTCGATGACGGACATCTCGCCGGTCCAGTCGAGGTTGTTGACCAGCTGCGCGGCGTTGGCGCCCTCGTACGAGACGAAGGGGGCGAGCTGGTCCCGGATCCGGGCGACCCAGCTCTCCACCACCTCCGGCGGGTTCAGCGTCCGCTCGGCGCTCTCCTTCGGGTCACCGATCTGGCCGGTCGCGCCACCGACGAGCAGCAACGGCCGGTGACCGGCGAGCTGGAGGCGGCGGGCCGTGGTGACCTGCATGAGGTGGCCGACGTGCAGGCTGGGCGCCGTCGGGTCGAAGCCCACATAGAAGGCCGCCGCCCCGCCGTCGAGCAGCTCGCGCAGCTCGTCGAGGCCGGTGGAGTCCTGGATCAGGCCTCGCCACTGCAGGTCATCGGTCAGGGAGTCCCGCCGGGGCGGCGGGAGGCTGCTGTCGGTCACGGTCACCGATTCTCCCCCATGACCGGCGGCCGACCGTACCGGGTTTACCACTCCGGTCCCCCGCTACGCTGGCGGCGCCGTGATCGAGGAGGGGTTGACCGTGGAGATGCCGAACGTGACGGGTGGTTTCGTGGCCCTGCTCGGCCTGGAGTTCGACGAGGTGAGCGGCGACCGCGTCGTCATCCGTTGGCGGGTCCGCCCGGATCTGCACCAGCCCTTCGGCATTCAGCACGGCGGGGTGTACTGCTCGGTGGTGGAGACGGCGGCCAGCGTCGGCGGGTCGCTCTGGCTGGGTGACCGCGGCCAGGTGGTCGGCGTGTCGAACCAGACCGACTTCCTGCGCGCGGTCCGCGAGGGCGAACTGACCGCCGTGGGCACGCCGGTGCACCGGGGCCGCAGCCAGCAGCTGTGGCAGGTCGAGATCACCGACGACACCGACCGCCTGGTGGCGCGCGGGCAGGTCCGGCTCCAGAACCTCTCCGCCTCCTGACCTCGCCGGGCCCGCGCCACCGCCGCCGGGCACCGTCGGGGCCTGCGGACCGTACGCGGGGCTGATCGGCGTTCGCCTTATCTGACCCGTTCTGCGCCGATATGGTCGCGTCGATGACGCCGCCCGCCGCGCCGCCGAGGTGAGGAGACTCCTCGCCGGAACGCTCGGCATCCTCTCCGCCGTCGGCGGCTTCGTGGACATCGGTGACCTGGTGGCGGCGAGCCAGGCGGGGGCGCGCTTCGGCATGGCGCACGCCTGGGTGCTGCTGCTGGGCGTGGTCGGGATCTGCGCGTACGCGGAGATGGCCGGACGGATCGCGGCGGTGAGCGGCCGGGCGGTGTTCGACCTGGTCCGGGAGCGCCTCGGGGCGCGGGTGGCGCTCGTCAACCTGATGGCGTCGTACCTGGTCACGGTCCTCACCCTGGCCGCCGAACTGGGTGGGGTGGCGCTGGCCCTGCGGCTGGCCACCGGGGTGCCGTACCTGGTGTGGGTGCCGGCGGCCGGGCTCGCCGTCTGGCTGGTGCTGTGGCGGATGCGGTTCCAGCTGATGGAGCGCGTGTTCGGACTGGCCGGGCTGGCGCTGGTGGTCTTCGCGGTGGCGCTGTTCTGGCTGCCGACGGACTGGGCGGCGTTGGGGCGCGGCGCGCTGCACCCGGACGCGGCCGGCGAGGGGTGGGGCGCGTACTGGTTCGTGGCGGTGGCGCTCTTCGCCTCGACGGTCAGCCCGTACGAGGTGTTCTTCTTCTCCTCCGGCGGCGTCGAGGAGCGGTGGAGCGCCGCCGACCTGGCCGACGCCCGCTCGGGCGTGCTGATCGGTTTCCCGGTCGGCGGGTTCCTCGCGCTGTCGTTGATCGCCACGTCGACCGTGGTGCTGCACCCGGCCGGGGTGTCGGTCACGTCGCTGGACCAGGTGGCCGCCCCGGTGGTGCTCGCGTTCGGCGCGGCGGGGCTGGCGGTGGTGGCGGTGGGGTTCTTCGCGGTCACCTTCGGCG
This sequence comes from Micromonospora sp. NPDC049799, assembly GCF_040656655.1. Lineage (NCBI taxonomy): Bacteria > Bacillati > Actinomycetota > Actinomycetes > Micromonosporales > Micromonosporaceae > Micromonospora > Micromonospora sp. NPDC049799. The sequence goes on along the minus strand of NZ_JBFAMU010000188.1, from coordinate 5,796 downwards.
CCGCGCTGGAGACCGGGCTGTCCGCGGCGTACGCGGCGGCGCAGTACTTCGGGTGGCAGTGGGGCAAGCGGGTCCGGCCCCGGGAGGCGGCCCGCTTCCACACCGTGCTGCTGGTCAGCGTGCTGCTCGGGGTGCTCGTCCTGTTCACCAGGGTCGACCCGGTGACGCTGACCGAGTACATGCTGGTGGTCAGTGCGGTGGCGCTGCCGCTGACGTACCTGCCGATCCTGGTGGTGGCGAACGACCGCACCTACCTGGGCGACCGGGTCAACGGCCGCTGGCTCAACCTGCTCGGGGCGGTGTTCCTGGCGGTGGTCCTCGCCGCGTCGCTGGCCGCGGTGCCGCTGGCGATCTCCACGGGGTGGGGCCGGTGAGGATCCAGCTCGTGCAGCACCTGCTGGACCGGCAGATGGTGGACTCCACCGGGCGGCCGGTCGGCAAGGTCGACGACGTGGAGTTCGCGGTCGGCGAGGACGGGGCGGCGTACGTGCACACGCTGCTCAGCGGGCCGGGTGTGCTCGGCGCGCGGGTCGGCGGCCGGGTCGGCCGCATGCTGGTGCTGGCCGCGGAACGCTTCGTCACCGACCGGCCGATGGCCCCGGTGCGGATCCCGTTCCGGCTGGTGGAGCGGGTGGACAGCGCGGTGTGGCTGCGCGTACGGGCCGAGGACCTGCCCGGCTCGCCGGTGGAGGAGTGGCTGCGCCGGCACCTGATCGAGCGGATACCGGGGGCGGGCCGTGCGAGCGGGTGAGCTGGTGGGACGGACGGCGTACGACCATCGGGGCCGGCGGCTCGGGCGGGTGGTGGACGTGGTGGTGCGCGGCGCGGTGCCGGACGGGCCGCTGCGGCTGACCGACCTGGTCGTCACCGCGCACTGGTACGGGCGGCTCGCCGGCCGGTTGATCGGGCCGGAGCGGCACCCGACGGGGCCGTGGGCGATCCGGGCGGTGGCCCGGCTGCTCGGCCGCAGCACGGTGCAGGTGCCGGTGCACCGGGTGCGGCTGGACCCGCCGGTGCCCGGCTTCCCGGGCGGCGGGGCCGGATGAGCGTCAGCTGCGGGCTTCGTCCAGCACCGGCGCGGCGTCCGGCTCCTCGTCCTCGGCGGTGTTCTCCCGGTGCAGCCGGACCTCGGTGATCGCGTGGTGGTCGATGCGGGTCACCGCCAGCGTCCACCGGTCGACGGTGACGCTCTCCCCCGCTGCCGTGGGTATGTGGCCCAGGCAGGCGAGGACCAGACCGGCGATGGTGGTGTAGTCGCCGCTGGGGCGGCCCGGCAGCTCCACGCCGAGGTCGATCAGGTCGTGCACCGGGAAGGTGCCGGGCAGCACCGTCGTGCCGTCCGGCTCGTGCCGCACCGAGTGCACGTCCCGGTCGGTCTCGTCGTAGATCTCCCCGACGATCTCCTCCAGGATGTCCTCCAGCGTGACGATCCCGTCGACCGCGCCGCGCTCGTCGACCACCAGGGCGATGTGCTGCCGCTCGGCCTTGAACTGGCGCAACGCCTCCACGACCGGCAGCGAGTCGGGCAGCAGCATCGGCGGGCGGGCGCACTCGTCGACCGGCCGGTCGTCCGGCACGCCGACGAGGTCGCGCAGGTGGATCACGCCGATCGCGTCGTCCAGGCCGCCGTGGCGGACCACCGGCGCCCGGGAGTGCCCGGTGGCCGCGAGGACGAGCCGGGCGGCCTCGGCGGTGGTGCCGCTGTCGAGCGTGAAGACCTGGAGGCGGGGCACGAGGACAGCCTTGAGCTGCCGGTCGGCGATCTCCACCGCGCCGGCGATGATCGTCCGCTGCTCCTTGGTGAAACCGTGGTTGCCGGCGACGATGTCACGCAGCTCGTCCGGGCCGATCTCGTCGGGCTCGTGCTTCGGGTTCAGACCGACGAGGCGGACGACCAGGTCGCTGGTGGCGCCGAGGGCCCAGACGGCCGGTCGGGTGAGGGTGGCCAGCACGTCCAGCGGCCGGGCCACGAGCAGGGCCCAGCGCTCGGCGGCCTGCATGGCGATCCGCTTGGGGGCCAGCTCGCCGAAGACCAGGGTGACGAACGTCAGCACGAGGGTGACCAGCACGATGGCGACCGTCTCGGCCGCGCCGCCGAACACGTCCAGCAGCGGCACCAGCGGCCGGGCCAGCGACACCGCGGCGGCGGCCGAGGCGAGGAAACCGGCCAGGGTGATACCGATCTGGATCGTGGCGAGGAACCGGTTCGGGTCCTTCGCGAGCCGGGCCAGCACCCGGCCGGCGCGACTGGTCCGTTCCAGCCGTTGGATCTGGCTGTCCCGCAGCGACACCAGGGCCATCTCGCTGCCCGCGAAGACCGCGTTGAGGATGACCAGGACTCCGACCAGGGCCAGTTGGCTCCAGTAGCTCTGCAACCCGGTTCTCCCTCACACGGACCGCGCCGCCGGGCGCTCCGGTGGCGCCGCCGGGCGGAGAACCCGCCGGCGTACGCGCCATTGTGCCCCCCGGTCGGGGTGCCGAACCCTCCCGGCCGGGTGACGCCGACTCCTCAGGCGGCGGCCGGCAGGTCCAGAACGTACGCGTCGCCCTCGGGGCGGAACCCGAGCCGGTGGTAGTACGGGGCCACCATGCCGGGCGGGCTGACCACGCGCCGGAAGCCCCGGTCGGTGAACAGCCGGCTGCTCCGGTAGACGAACTCGCCGGGGGTGAAGTCCCGGAACCGCCGGGTCACGTAGTCCAGGTCGACCTGCGCCACCCCGCCCGGCTCGGCGTGCGAGAGCACCACCCCGACCACCTCGTCGGCCTTCATGACCACGAACGCCGAGCGGTCCCCCGCCGGCTCCCACCTGAAGCCGGGGTTGAACCGCGCGATGTCGGCGGCGTGCACCCGCAGGGTGTGGGCCAGGAACTGGTCGTCGACGCCGACCTCCACCACCTGGTACGTCGCCTCGTCGTGGCGGGTGGCGAGCATCTTCCGCAGGTACCAGACGTTGATCACGGCGAGCACCACGTTCAGCCCGACCATCGGCCAGACCTCCACGGCGGCGTTGTAGCCGATGAGGATGAGGCAGCCGATCAGGTTGAGGGCGCGCAGCCGGAGGATGCGCGTCTGCAGCAGCGACCAGACCAGCAGCGCGGAGCCGGCCCAGCCGGTCAGTTCCAGCCAGTTCACCGGAGGGACAGTAGTCCCTGCCCAGGTCAGGCCGCCAATTCGAGGACCCACTCCGCGACGTCGTGACCCCGGCCCGGCGCGAAGCCGTGGTCCTCGCCGCGGACGACGAAGCCGTTCTTGCGCAGCACCGCCAGGGAGCCGTGGTTGTCCTTGGCCGCGCGGGCGTGCACCGGACGATGCGGCAGCTCCCGCAGCAGGGCGGCGAGCGCGCGGGTCGCGTACCCCCGGCCCCAGTGCGCGCGGTCGATCCAGTAGCTGACCTCGGTGCGCTCCCCCACCGGGAAGGCGAGCACGTACCCCACGACGGTGCCGTCGACGGTGACGGTCCACGACCGGTTCCCCGGACCGGTGCGGACCCGGTGCCAGTGCGCCGCGAACTCCGCGGGGTCGTCCGGGTCGTCGGCGGTGAACGCCGCCATCCGCACCGCCTCCGGGTCCCGCTGGTAGGCGTAGAAGGCCGGCAGGTCCTCGTCACGTACGTCGCGCAGGCGCAGGTCGGCGGTCACGGCACCGAGGATAGGGCTCGCCCCCGACATCCGGGACCTCTGGCCCGGTCCGGGTCCCGTCCGGCCCTGCCGGCGCGGGTCGGCGCATTGCTACCAACGAAGGGGGCGAGGTCGCCCCGGCGGTAGCGGAGGAGGCCGGCACCATGACGACGTACGTCTACGACTTCATCGAGGGCGATCGGAGCAGGGCGGATCTGCTCGGCGGCAAGGGCGCGAACCTGGCCGAGATGACCCGTCTGGGCCTGCCCGTACCACCCGGCTTCACGATCAGCACCGACGCCTGCCGGGCGTACCTGGCCGACGGGCGGCCACCGGTGGGGCTCTTCGACGAGGTCAACGACCACCTGCGGGAGATCGAGGTACGCCTCGACCGGCGCCTCGGCGACCCGCACGACCCGCTGCTGCTGGCGGTGCGCTCCGGCGGGCGGTTCTCGATGCCCGGGATGATGGAGACGATCCTGGACATCGGCCTGAACGACGCCACGGTCGCCGGACTGGCCGCGCACAGCGGCGACGAGCGCTTCGCGTGGGACTCCTACCGGCGGCTGATCCAGATGTTCGGCCGGACCGTGTACGGCGTCGGAGCCGAGGAGTTCGAGCGGGAGCTGGAGACCGTACGCGCGGCGGCGGGCCCGGACGGCCCGGACGCGGCGGCGCTGCGGGCGCTGGTCGAGACGTACAAGAAGGTGTTCGCCGCGCAGGTCGGGCACGACTTCCCGCAGGCCCCGCACGAGCAGCTCTACCTCGCGATCCGGGCGGTCTTCGAGTCCTGGAACGCGGAGCGGGCGGTGCTCTACCGCCGCCGTGAGCACATCCCCGGCGACCTGGGCACCGCGGTCAACGTGATGGCGATGGTGTTCGGCAACCTCGGGCCGGACTCCGGCACGGGGGTGGCGTTCACCCGCGACCCGGCCACCGGTGCGACCGGCGTGTACGGCGACTACCTCGCCGACGCGCAGGGCGAGGACGTGGTCGCCGGCATCCGCAACACCGTGCCGCTGGCCGAGCTGGAGCGGATCGACCCGACAAGCTTCCGGGAGCTGACCCGGATCATGGGTGTGCTGGAACGGCACTACCGGGACCTGTGCGACGTCGAGTTCACCGTCGAACGCGGCCGGCTGTGGATGCTCCAGACCCGGGTCGGCAAGCGCACCCCGGCGGCGGCGTTCACGATCGCCGCGCAGCTCGTCGACGAGGGGCTGATCACCCTCGACGAGGCGCTGCACCGGGTCGACGGGGCGCAGCTCGCCCAACTGATGTTCCCCGCCTTCGACCTGGCGGCCGCACCGCCGCCGCTGGCCACCGGGGTGGGCGCCTCGCCGGGCGCCGCCGTGGGGCGGATCGTCTTCGACTCGGCCGCCGCGGTGGCCGCCGACGGGCCGGTGATCCTGGTCCGCCGGGAGACCAACCCCGACGACCTGCCCGGCATGATCGCCGCGGAGGGGGTCCTCACCTCACGGGGCGGCAAGACCTCCCACGCCGCCGTGGTGGCGCGCGGCATGGGGCGCACCTGCGTGTGCGGGGCCGAGGCGCTGCGCATCGACCCGGAGCGGGGCGAGGTCACCGTCGGCGACCGGGTGCTCCGGGCCGGCGACGAGGTCTCCATCGACGGCACGACCGGGCGGATCTACCCGGGCGCGGTGCCGGTCACGCCGTCCCCGGTGGCCCGGTACCTCGCCGGCGAGCTGACCCCGGAGACCGACCGGCTGGTCGCCGCCGTGGACCGGCTGCTCACCCACGCCGACGCCGTACGCCGGCTGGGCGTCCGCGCCAACGCCGACACCCCGGTCGACGCCCGCCGGGCCCGGGAGTTCGGCGCCGCCGGGATCGGGCTGTGCCGCACCGAGCACATGTTCCTCGGCGAGCGCCGGGAGCTGGTGGAGCGGCTGATCCTCGCCGACGACCCGGCCGAGCTGACCGCCGCCCTGGACGCGCTGCTGCCGTTGCAGCGGGAGGACTTCGTGGAGATCCTCGCGGCGATGGACGGACTGCCGGTGACGATCCGGCTGATCGACCCGCCGCTGCACGAGTTCCTGCCCCCGCTGCACGAGCTGACCGCGCGGGTGGCCCGCGCCGAGGCGCTCGGCGAGGACCCCGGACGGGACGCGGCCCTGCTGGCGGCCGTGCGCCGGTTGCACGAGGCCAACCCGATGCTCG
>NZ_JBFAMU010000187.1:0-9146 GCF_040656655.1 Micromonospora sp. NPDC049799 | reverse complement strand
CGACCAGCAGCAGGGCGCCGTGCGCACGGGCCACCGCGTGCAGGTCGGCCAGCGGCGCCAGGTCACCGTCGACGGAGAAGACCGACTCGGTGACCACGACGGCGGGCCGCCCGGGGGCGGCGGCGAGCGCGGCGGCCACCGCCGCCACGTCGGCGTGCGGCGTCACCACGGTCTCCGCGCCGGAGATCCGGCACCCGTCGATCAGCGAGGCGTGGTTGTGGGCGTCGGAGACGAGCAGCGTACGGGGTTGCACCAGGGCCCGGACCGCGCCGAGGTTGGCCAGGTAACCGGAGGAGAAGACGAGCGCCCGCTCGGCGCCGAGCCAGTCGGCGAGCGCGTCCTCCAGGGCGTGGTGGGCGTCGGTGGATCCGCGTACCAGGCGCGACCCGGTGGCACCCAGCCCGTACGCGGCGAGTGCCCGACCGGCGGCGGCGGTGACCTCGGGGTGGGTGGCCAGGCCGAGGTAGTCGTTGCCGGCGAGGTCGACCACGGCGTCGCCGGCGGCCCGGGGGCGCAGCCTGCGGGTCAGTCCCGCCTTCGCGCGCAGCTCGGCGCGGCGGTCGAGTGCCGCCAGCCAGTCCGCCACCGTCACCCCTCACCGCTGTCACCCCGGCGGCCCACCCGGCCGCTTCCGCCGGGCGAAATTACCACCCGCCGGTACCCGACCGGCATTTCCACCCCGGCTCCGCCGGCCGACCCGCGGCCCGTTTTCCCCCGCCGGGCGGCCTTGTAGGGTACGAGCCATGCCAGAGATCCTCGACCAGGCCCGTACCCAGGTGCTGGAGAACGGCGTCGGCCTCGACGAGGCCGGTGTCCTCGCCGTGCTGAACCTGCCCGACGAGCACCTGCCCGCCGCCCTCCAGCTCGCCCACGACGTGCGGATGCGCTGGTGCGGCCCGGAGGTCGAGGTCGAGGGCATCGTCTCGCTGAAGACCGGCGGCTGCCCGGAGGACTGCCACTTCTGCTCGCAGTCCGGCCTGTTCACCTCCCCGGTCCGCTCGGTGTGGTTGGACATCCCGTCGCTCGTCGAGGCGGCGAAGCAGACCGCGAAGACGGGGGCGACCGAGTTCTGCATCGTCGCCGCGGTGCGCGGTCCGGACGCGCGGCTGATGAAGCAGATGCGCGACGGCGTCGCCGCCATCAAGGCGGAGGTCGACATCCAGGTCGCCGCCTCGCTCGGCATGCTGACCCAGGAGCAGGTCGACGACCTGGTCGACATGGGCGTGCACCGATACAACCACAACCTGGAGACCTGCCGCTCCTACTTCCCGAACGTGGTCACCACGCACTCGTGGGAGGAGCGCTGGGAGACCCTGCGGATGGTCCGCGAGTCCGGCATGGAGGTCTGCTGCGGCGGCATCCTCGGCCTCGGCGAGACCGTCGAGCAGCGGGCCGAGTTCGCCGCGCAGCTCGCCGAACTGGACCCGCACGAGGTTCCACTGAACTTCCTCAACCCCCGCCCCGGCACCCCGCTCGGCGACCGTCCGGTGGTGGAGGGCAAGGACGCGCTGCGGGCCATCGCCGCCTTCCGGCTGGCGATGCCGCGGACCATCCTCCGGTACGCGGGCGGCCGGGAGATCACCCTCGGTGACCTCGGCACCCGCGACGGGCTGCTGGGTGGCATCAACGCGGTGATCGTCGGCAACTACCTGACCACGCTGGGGCGGCCGGCGACGGCGGACCTCGACCTGCTCGAGGACCTGAAGATGCCGGTCAAGGCGCTCTCCGCGACACTGTGAGGTCGACGGTGACGGTCACGTGGTGCGACCGCTGCGGTGAGGCCGCGGCGGTCGGGTCGCACGACGGGTGCGCGGCGGCGCGGACGCTCGAACCGCCCCGCTACTGCGCGCACTGCCGCCGACGCATGAAGGTGCAGGTGCTGCCGGTCGGCTGGTCGGCGGTCTGCGTCGAGCACGGCGAGATCCGGGGCTGACGCCGTGCTGCGCGGACGGGCGGTGACCCTGCGGCCGATGACGGTCGACGACGTGCCGGCGCTCGCGACGATCCGCGCCGAGCCCGAGGTGCGACGGTGGTGGCGCGGCGGCGACGACCTCGCCGCCGCCGTCCGCGCGGACCTCGACGACGAGGGCCTCACCGTGTACGCGGTGGAGCACGACGGCCGCGTCGTCGGCGCGATCCAGTGGTACGCCGAGGATGACCCGGACTACCGGCACGCCAGCATGGACATCTTCCTCGACCCGGCGGTACGCGGTGCCGGGCTGGGCGGCGACGCGATCCGCACCCTCGTGCGGCACCTGGTCGACGAGTACGGCCACCACCGGTTCACCATCGACCCGGCGGCGGCGAACACCGCGGCGATCCGCGCGTACGCCAAGGTCGGCTTCCGCCCGGTGGGCGTCCTGCGCCGCTACGAGCGCGGCGCCGACGGCCGCTGGCACGACGCCGTCCTGATGGACCTCCTGGCCGAAGAACTGGCCGACTGAGGCCGGGTCGACGTCCCCCCGCAACTTCGGGGAAGTTGTCGCCTCGAACGGCACGTGAGGCAGCATCTTCCCCGAAGTTGCGCACGCCGTCCTCAGGCGACGGTGCAGGGGACGCCGTTGAGGGTGTAGGTGGTGGGTTTCGGGTTGCTCCCGGTGTGGGTGCCGTTGAAGCCGATGCCGGTGGACGCTCCGGGTGCCAGCACGCCGTTGTAGGACAGGCTCGTCGCGGTCACCGCCGTGCCGGTCTGGGCGTACGTGGCTGACCAGCCCTGGCCGACCTTCTGGGACGACAACGGGAACGCGAAGGCGAGCGTCCAGCCGTTGACGGTGGCCGTACCGGTGTTGGTGATGGTGATGGTGGCGGTGAAGCCGGTGTTCCAGTCGCTGGTCGCGTACGTCACCCGGCAGGCGCCGGCGGCCGGCGGGTCCGCGGTGGTGACGGTGACCGGCGCGGACGCCGCGGAGGTGTTGCCGGCCGCGTCGACCGCCACGACGTGGAAGCTGTACGAAGTGGAGGCGGCCAGCCCGGTCACCGCGAGCGACGTGCCCGTGGGCGAACCCATCAGCAGGTCGGTCGACCCGCTCCGCCGGTAGACGCGGTAGCCGGTGACGCCGACGTTGTCGGTCGACGACGTCCAGCTCAGGGTGAGTCCGGTGGCGGTGACCGCCGAGGCGGTCGGGGTGCCCGGCGCGGTCGGCGCGGTGGTGTCCGGCGCGGGTCGGGCCGGCGTGGTCACCGAGATCGTCGGCGAGGCCGTGGAGCGGTTGCCGGCTCCGTCGCGGGCCCGTACCGAGAACTGGTACGTCCGCTCCGGGGTGAGCCCGGTGACCGCGAGGCTGGTGGTCGACGTGGTGAGCAGCACGAGCGCGTCGCTGCCGACCTGCGCCTGGGTGATCTCGTAGCCGGTCACGCCGACGTTGTCGGTCGACGCGGGCCAGCTCAGGGTGAGCCCGGTCGCGGTGACCGCCGACGCGGTCGGGGTGCCCGGCGCGGTCGGCACGGTGGTGTCCGGAGTGGGCGCACCAGGTTCGACTCCCCAGACCCGACCGCCCCCGGAGTAGAGCGGCACGTTCCGGTTCGGCCCGGCGGCGGTGGTGTACGACGGGTCGTTGGTCGGGTCCCAGGTGCCACCCTCCGGTACGCCGATCTTGAACTGCACCTCCATCCGGTGCGCGGACTGGCCGGCCGGGGCGATGGTGTGCCCGGTGCAGTCGACCTCGACGTACCAGAGGTCGCCGGAGACCTGGCGGGCCGTGGACGGCGACGGGCAGCCCTGGGTGTAGCCGGGGGTGACCACCGGGGCGACCGTGCCCTCGGCGCGGAAGTAGTAGCGGAAGCGCCCGTCGGTCAGGGCGCGGGCCGGGTACGCGGACCGGTTGTAGATGATCGCCTTGAGCCCGGTGGCGCGCGGCTCGGCCTGCATCACCGTGGTCTCGACGGTCAACTCGTCCCGGTCCGGGGTCTCGGCGACCGGGAAGCCGGCGAGCGGGGTGCCGCCGTGCTTGGCGACGAGCGCGGCGAGGGCGGAGGTGAAGCCGGCGTTGTAGTCGGTGGCGACCTCGTTCATCACGTAGTCGGAGCGGCTGTCGCTGTAGGCGTCGTTGGCCGACGACGGGCCGCCGACCAGCGCGCCGTGGAGCACGTGCCGGGTCTCCTCCGGCACCGTCTGGCTGTCCCACCAGGAGCCGTGGGCGGTGCGGTGGTGCGGGTTCTTCGGCGGGTTGGCGCCGAACCCGATGACGTAGCTGGAGTTGCGCGGGTTGTCGCCGAGCGCATAGTTGATCTGCCGCAGCGCGAAGTCGGTGTACCGCGCCCTGCGGGTCGCGTCGGTGAGGTGGTCACCGTGCAGCATCGCGACGAAGCTGGTGTTCGCGGCGTAGCGCAGCGCGCCCCAGGAGTCGAGCACGGCCATCCCGCCGGGCGAGTACGGCACCCGTTGCCCGTTGACGCCGACGGTCCAGTAGTCGAGCCAGCGGTTGGCGTCGTCGAGGTACTTCTGCTTGCCGGTCAGCCGGGCCAGCAGCACGTACGCGCCGTACTGCTTGTTGTCCCAGGCGATCGTCCACTTGTAGGACTTGGTGGTGGTCTGGTTCTCGTTGCCGAGCTTGTCGTACTCGCTCTCGGCCTTGGCGAGGTAGCTGGCGTCGCCGGTGGCCCGGTACAGCCAGATGGCGCCCCAGACCAGCTCGTCCTGGTATCCGCTCCAGGAGCGGTAGAAGCTGGTCGCGTCGGTGATGCACTCGTGGTAGCTCTTCCGCACCGTGTCGGCGAACGTGTAGAGCTGCTTCGCGTGCCCGAGCAGCTTGTCGGCGTAGGCGGCGTCGGTGGGCCGGAAGACCATGGACGAGGCGGCCATCGCTGCCGCCGTCTCCCCCGCCAGGTCCGCGCCGCCACAGCTCGCATCGATCCTGTACGCGGGCCGCGCCATCGGCATCACCTCGGCCGGGCCCCACCACTTGTGGTCGTCGTCGCCCTTGCCGACCTGTCCGTAGAGGACGTTCGGCGCGGGGTGCGCCTTGACGAACCAGTCGTTGACGAAGCGCAGGTTGTTGAGCAGGTGCGGCAACTGGCCGGAGGCGACGTAGCCGTCCCGGTACTCGACCGCTCCCCAGGCCAGCATGGTGGCGCTGAACGCCATCGGGAAGCCGAACTTGACGTGGTCGCCAGCGTCGTACCAGCCGCCGGTCAGGTCGAGCCCGACGTCGGCGCCGTCGGTGAGGGCGGAGTCGCCCCGCCAGGAGACGCGGTTCCAGGCCGGCTTCCGGCCGGACTGCTGCGCCTCGTAGAAGAAGAGGGACTTCTGCAGCGCCTCGGCGTAGTTGAAGGCGGGCGCGGCGGCGGCGACCTCCTCGGCGGCGATTCGGGCCGCGGAGGCGGGTGCCGGTGCGGCGGCCAGGGTGAGCCCGACGGTGAGGGCCGCACCGGCGGCGAGCAGGCGGCGTGGCCAGGGCTGGTCGCTCCCCGCCCGCCAGGGGCGTCTCGGGTGGCGCATGACGGTTGCTCCTGTCGGTGGTGCCGCCGGCTCGCCGGCCAGGGGGCGCGCGACGGCGACGCCGGGGCCGGCGTGCCGGCGGCGGGTGGTGGTGGGGTGACCCACGGGCCCGGGAGCGCTCCCATGGATAAGCGACAATGTAATCCGGGCGTCACCTGTTTGTGAAGGGCGACCATCGTGGACGGCACGGCAAACCTCGGGACGACACCCGCAGCGCCACGCCGGCCGAATGTGTTACGGCGACACGCCTGCGGAGCGTGACTAATTCCCACCGATGCACCCGATGAACCCGCAGGTAGTCGCAGTACGACCCGATCATCTGATGTCGCGCACGGTGATCGCCCATGCGATCATGTGCTGTCCCCTCGATCGATCCCCGGAGGAAATCCTCATGCCACAGCGTCGGCGCGTGGCGCGCGCGGCTGTTTCCACCGCCGCCGCCGCGGCCTGCCTCACCCTCGCGACTCCCGCCTGGGCGTCCAGCACGGCCCCGCTCCACCCGGACCACAAGGGCTCCACCGCCGCCGGCTTCCAGCAGGAGTGCAACGACGAGCGGTTCGACGAGCTCCCCGCCGACCACGACGGTTGGCACTTCGTCCTTCCGACGAAGGAGGGCGGCAACTTCGAGAGCCTCACGCTGACCTTCTCCGACGGCACCAACACGGTCACCGTCAAGGTGCCGGACGCCACGGACGCCTACCCGGACGCCCTCTACTCCACGGGCGGCAAGGAGCCGCAGGTCAAGCACGCCTACGTCTTCACCCCGGCCGGGTGGACGCTCGTCGACGGCACGGCCACGGTCAGCGGCACCGCCGACAAGTTCAACCTGAGCCACACCTGCGCCGGCAGCGACACCCCCGGGACGCCGACGCCCACGACCCCGGTGCCGACGACGCCGGGGACCCCGGGCGAGTCGGAGAACCCAGGCGGGTCCGGCACGCCGACGCCGGGCACCGGCGGCGGTGGCGGCGGCGAGGACGACGGCGGCCTGCCGGTCACCGGCGTCGCCGGCACCAGCATCGCGCTGACCGGTCTCGCCCTGATCGGTGGTGGCGTGGCGCTGACCGTGCTGCGTCGTCGCCGGGACAGCATCACCTTCACCAGCTGATTTCCGCTCGTACCACCGAAACGGCCGCCGGGCAGTTGCCCGGCGGCCGTTTCGCCGTCCTCCTGTCGGGATCAGTCACAGCCGATGCGCGGTACTGACCGGTAACCCGACTCGTGTCATCCGGAGATACGTCACACCATCGATTATGACCGATTGCCTTACGCCATAACCCCTGCTCAGGTGCGGTGTGGACCGCACGCAGACGGCGGCACGTCGGTTCGCGCACGGATCTGGCGTCCTGACATACGAACGTACTGTTGCCGCCCCGTCGCGCGGCACGCGACAGTACGCGACACCAGCGGTGCCATCGACGCCGCCGCTCCCCGGACCACCCTGAGGAGGATGCGATGGCTCTACGACTCGCCGACGGAACCGCCTGGTCGGACACTCTCGCCCGCGCGGTCGCCGCCGCCCCGGAGGCGTTCGGGCCCGAGGTCGACGGCATCACCACCCTGCACAACCTGATCGAGGGCGGGTGGCGGGCCGTGGGCTCGCCCGGTGCCGTCCGCACGCCGGTCGACAACACCGTCCTGGTCAACCTGCCCCGCCTGGACGCGCGGACCGCCCGCGCCGCCGTGGCACACGCCACCGTCGCGCACCGGGACTGGGCGGAGACGCCCCTCGCCGAACGCAAGGCCCGGGTCACCCAGGCGGTGGACGCCCTCACCGCCCACCGCGACCTGCTCGCCATGCTGCTGGTCTGGGAGATCGGCAAGCCGTGGCGGCTGGCCTGCGCCGACGTCGACCGCGCCCTCGACGGCGTGCGGTGGTACGTCGGCGAGATCGACCGGATGCTCGCCGACGGCCGGGAACCGCTACCCGGCCCCGTCAGCAACATCGCCTCCTGGAACTACCCGATGAGCGTGCTCGTGCACGCCGAGCTGGTGCAACTCCTGGCCGGCAACGCGGTGATCGCCAAGACCCCGTCGCAGGGCGGCGCGGTCTGCCTCACCGTGGCGCACGCGCTCATGCGCCGGGCCGGGCTGCCCGCCACCCTGGTCTCCGGCAGCGGCGAGGAGCTGTCCGAGGTGCTGGTCCGGGCTCCCGAGATCGGCGCGGTGGCCTTCGTCGGCGGGCGCTCCAACGGCGGGAAGGTCGCCGCCGCGCTGCTGGACACCGACAAGCGGCACTTCATCGAGCAGGAGGGCCTCAACGCCTGGGGCATCTGGAACTTCTCCCAGTGGGACCTGCTCGCCGCCCACCTGAAGAAGGGCTTCGAGTACGGCAAGCAGCGCTGCACCGCGTACCCCCGCTTCGTCGTGCAGCGGGACCTCGTCGACGAGTTCCTCGACATGTACCTGCCGGTGGTGCGTTCCGTCCGGTTCGGACACCCGCTCGCCGTCGGCGACGACTGGTCCGCCGGCGACGCGCTGCCGGAGCTGGACTTCGGACCGCTGATCAGCGGCGCCAAGGCCGACGAGCTGCGCCGCAAGGTCGACGAGGCGGTACGCGGCGGCGCGATCCCGCTGCACCGCGGCAAGCTCGACGGCGCGCCGTTCCTCGACGGGCAGGACACCTCGGCGTACGTGGCGCCGTCGGTGCTGCTGGCCCCGCCCGGCCGGTCCCGGCTGATGCACGCCGAGCCGTTCGGGCCCGTCGACACCATCGTCGTGGTGGACACCACCGACGAACTGCTGGCCGCCATGAACGCCTCCAACGGCGCACTGGTCGCTTCGCTCGCCTGCGACGACGAGGACCTGGCCGCGAAGCTCGCCGTCGACCTGCAGGCGTTCAAGGTGGGCATCAACAAGCCGCGCTCCCGGGGCGACCGGGACGAACCCTTCGGCGGCCGGGGCGCCTCCTGGAAGGGCGCCTTCGTCGGTGGCGACCTGCTGGTGCAGGCGGTCACCGTCGGCGGCGACAGCCGGCTCTACGGCAACTTCCCCGACTACAGCAGCTATCCCACCACCTGACCACCTGCGGTGTAAGGAAGGGCCCCCCGTTAACGCATTCCGCATAGCAGGGGGGCCCTGTCAACACTCCACCGAGCGCCCGGCCGAGCCGTTGTTGAGAAGGGGCCCTTCCTCTACCGCAGGCGTTAGCGGGGGACCCTTCCTTGCACCTTCGCCGGCTGGGGCGTTGTGAGCGGGACGGTGAGGGTCACCAGGCTGCCGTCGTGCTCGGCCGTCGTCGGGCGGCCCAGCCGGCGCAGCGTCCGCAGCATCGGCGCGTTGTCGGCCTGCACGTGCAGCACCAGGGCCGCGTACCCGGCCGTGTCGGCCTGCCGGACCAGCCGACGCAGCAGCGCCGAGCCGAGGCCACGCCGCTGCCAGTCGTCGCGCACCAGCAGCGCCACCTCGGCCTCGTCACCCTCGGCCAGCAGGTTCGCCATGGCGACCACCGAATCCGCCGCCCCGCCGGAGCCCGCGACCGTCGCCAGCAGGGTCAGCCCGCGCGCCGGCTCCAGCAGCCGCCGCAGGCGGGCCGGCGCGGGTACGGTCGCACCCCCCAGGTAGCGGCGGTGCCGCGTCCGCGTCGAGGACCGCTCGTGCAGCTCCACCACACCGGCCAGGTCGTCGGCGACCGCTGGCCGTACGCCCAGCTCGGCGCCGTCGGGCAGCACCAGGGTGACGTGCTCGGCGGCCCGGCGCGCGACGGTGG
>NZ_JBFAMU010000186.1:0-9189 GCF_040656655.1 Micromonospora sp. NPDC049799 | reverse complement strand
GGCCGGCGTGATCCGGTTGCCGGCGGCGGCGAAACGGCGCAGCGCCCCGGCCAGGGGGGCCTCGGCGTGCACCTCGCGCGCCTTGTCGTCGGCCCGCATCTCCACCAGCAGCGCCACCCGCTCGTGTGCCTCACGCACCCAGCGGAACCAGGGCAGGGCCCGGCAGAGCGCCGTGAAGGGCAGCAGCACCAGGTCGTGACGCTCCTGCGCGTGCGCACGCTCGTGGGTGAGCACGGCGTCCAGCTCGGCGCGGTCCAGCAGGTCGAGGGTCCCCGCGCTGACCACCACCCGTGGCTTCACGCCCGGCAGGCAGTACGCCGCCGCGCTCGGGTGGTCGAGCACCAGCGCGCCGGGGACCGTGGGGTCCTGCCGGGCGACCAGGCTGAGCAGGTCGCGATGCCGGCGCTGGGCCCGGACGGCGGAGTGGATGCTGCGGACGGTCGTGGTCAGCAGCACCGCGCCGATGCCGAAGCCGACGCCGACCAGCCCGAGGTGCGCGGCGCCCACCCCGACGGGGAGGGTGCCGTGGCCCAGGTCGGTGGCGAGGGCCACCAGGGCGCTCCCGGTCGGCCGGTCGTACGCGGCCAGCCCCAGCGCCATGGGCAGCCCCATCGCGGACAGGCCGAGCGCCAGCCCGACCGCCTGCCAGCAGACGATCGCCACCCGCGGGGCACGCCAGGTCCAGGTGGACCGGGCCAGCACCTGGGCGACCAGCCAACAGGCCAACATCGTGACGCCGAAGTGCACCGCGAAGGCCATCGCCGCCGCCCTACCGGTCCACTGCCTCGTCGGTGCGCCGGACCCGGCCGGCGTGCGGGTCCTCGACCCGGTCGGTCAATCCCGCCTCGGCGCCGAGTGCCGCGCGGAGCACGTCCGCCTCGGTCCCGGTCACCGACCGGGCGAAGCGGACGAGCGCCGCGTCCCGGCTGCCGCCGAGGTCGAGCGCGTCGAGCATGAGCTGGGCGATGTACGCCTCGCGGCTGGCCGCCGCCCGGTACCGCCACGCGCGGCCCTCGCGTTCGCGCTGAACCATGCCCTTGCCGGCGAGCCGGTCCAGCACGGTCATCACCGTCGTGTACGCCAGCTCGCGCCCGTCGAGGGCGTCCGCGACCTCCCGCACGGTCACACCGTCCGACGTCGCGGGGACCGAGTCCCACAACACGTCCATCACCGCACGTTCCAGATCACCGAGCCGAGTCACCCGGCAATCTTACCGCTCGTAGTACGACATGCTGTCGGACCAGAGCGCGGTGCACTTCGCACTGCTACCGGCTCACCTGTTGGGCGGTTCAAGGCCGACCGACCTGTGCTGGTACACCAGGTAGGCCAGGGTGGCCGGAAGCATGACGTTCGGCGCCCGTTCGAGGACGTCCCACAGTTCCGGAATCAGCTCTCCGACGGCGGTGACCCGGGACCCGGCCGTGACGAATCCCCACAACGCCGCCCAGGTGTAGACGACGAGCGCCGTCCGGCCGTACGCGAACCGGTACAGGCCGCCGGTGCCCCGGATGTCGCCGATCAGCATGAGCAGCATCAGGGCAGCGATCGCGAGGTCGACCGCACCGATCACGTCCAGCCAGACGGCCGCCGTCTCCTTCGAGACCGTGAGATGGAGGACCCGGTCGAAGGAGCCGGTGATGAGCTTGACGAACGACGGCTGCCCCAGGAGCGCCAGAACGCCATGGCCCAGGAACATGCCGATGCCGCCCACCACGAGTAGTGCGTAGATCACGCGTTCCCGACTCACGGCGCCTCCCTGCGGAGGCAGCCGTCGCTGCCCTTCCCGCGTGGGCCGCTTACCCGCCGCTGACCTCGTCGAACGACGAGGCCGAGTACCCCGAGGGGAGCGGGTCGCAAACGGGTGGGGCTTCCTCGGAAACCCCACCCAGCGGCCGGTCAGACACCCTTCGGGTGCCAGACCGTCTTCGTCTCCAGCAGCGTGGTCATGCGGGTGATGCCGGGGTCGGCGGTCCAGTCGTGGTCGGCCGGGGCCGGCCGGAGCACCCGCTTGAGGTTCTCCGCGGCCTTCACCTCCAGGTCCGCCGCCAGCTCGGCGTCGGTCACCCCGGACAGGTCGATCGCGTTGACGTCCATGTGGCTCGCCAGCGTCGGCGCGGTCTCGCTGATCCGGCCGGTCAGGATGTTGACCACCCCGCCGGGCAGGTCGGAGGTGGCCAGCACCTCGGCCAGGGTGACCGCCGCCAGCGGTGCCGACGGCGAGGCCGCCACGACCACCGTGTTGCCGGTGACGATCGCCGGGGCGATCACGCTGACCAGGCCGAGCAGCGCCGGGGACTCCGGGGCCACCGCGGCCACCACGCCGGTCGGCTCGGGCGCGGACAGGTTGAAGTACGGGCCGGCGACGGGGTTCGCGCCGCCGTACACCTGCGCGAGCTTGTCCGACCAGCCCGCGTACCAGACCCAGCGGTCGATCGCCGCGTCGACCTCGTCGGCGGGCGCGCCCAGGGCCACGAACTGCGCGCGGCGGCCCTCCAGCATCTCGGCCACCCGGTAGAGGATCTGACCCCGGTTGTACGCGGTCGCCCCCGCCCACCCCTTCACGGCGGCCCGGGCGGCGACGACGGCGTCCCGCGCGTCCTTGCGGGAGGCCAGGGAGACATTCGTGTCCTGCACGAGATACGACCGTCCCGACTCGCTGCGCGGGAACTTCCCGCCGATGAAGAGCTTGTACGTCTTGCGTACCGCGACGCGCTCAGACATTGAGGTAACCCTCCAGCCCGTGCCGGCCGCCCTCGCGACCGTAGCCCGACTCCTTGTAGCCGCCGAACGGCGAGGTGGGGTCGAACTTGTTGAACGTGTTGGCCCAGACCACCCCGGCGCGGAGCCGGTCGGCCGTCCACAGGATCCGGGAGCCCTTGTCGGTCCAGATGCCGGCCGACAACCCGTACGGCGTGTTGTTGGCCTTCTCCACGGCCTCGGCCGGGGTGCGGAAGGTCAGCACGGACAGCACCGGGCCGAAGATCTCCTCGCGGGCGATGCGGTGGGCCTGCGTCACCCCGGTGAAGATGGTCGGCGCGAACCAGAACCCGCGCTCGGGCAGCTCGCACGGCGGCGACCAGCGCTCGGCGCCCTCGGCGGACCCGGCGTCGGACAGCTCGCGGATCCGCTCCAGCTGGGCGGCCGAGTTGATCGCGCCGATGTCGGTGTTCTTGTCCAGCGGGTCGCCGACGCGCAGCTGCGCCATCCGGCGCTTGAGCGACTCCAGCACCCGGTCGGCGACCGACTCCTGGACCAGCAGCCGGGAGCCGGCGCAGCAGACGTGGCCCTGGTTGAAGAAGATGCCGTTGACGATGCCCTCGACGGCCTGGTCGATCGGGGCGTCGTCGAAGACGATGTTGGCGGCCTTGCCGCCCAGCTCCAGGGTGAGCTTCTTGCGGGTCCCGGCGACCGAGCGGGCGATGGCCCGGCCGACCTCGGTGGAGCCGGTGAAGGCGACCTTGTCCACGCCCGGGTGCTCGACCAGTGCGCGGCCGGTGTCGCCGGCGCCGGTGACGATGTTGACCACGCCGGCCGGCAGGTCCGCCTGCTGGCAGATCTCGGCGAAGAGCAGCGCGGTCAGCGGGGTGGTCTCGGCGGGCTTGAGCACCACCGTGTTGCCGGCGGCGAGCGCCGGGGCGATCTTCCAGGCCAGCATGAGCAGCGGAAAGTTCCACGGGATGACCTGCGCGGCCACACCGATCGGGCGCGGGTTCGCACCGAAGCCGGCGTGCTCCAGCTTGTCCGCCCAGCCGGCGTAGTAGAAGAAGTGCGCGGCGACCAGCGGCAGGTCGATGTCGCGGGACTCCCTGATCGGCTTGCCGTTGTCCAGGGACTCCAGCACGGCCAGCTCGCGGGAGCGCTCCTGGATGATCCGGGCGATCCGGAACAGGTACTTCGCCCGGTCCCGGCCCGCCATCGGGCCCCACACCGTCTCGTACGCCTGACGGGCCGCGCGGACCGCGCGGTCGACGTCCTGGCCGCCGCCCTCGGCGATCTCGGCCAGGACCTCCTCGGAGGCGGGGTTGACCGACTTGAAGGAGCCGCCGTCGGTCGGGTCGACGAACTGCCCGTCGATGAACAGTCCGTAGGAGGGCTTGAGATCCACCACCGAGCGGGACTCGGGGGCGGGCGCGTATTCGAACATCACTCTCAGTCCAGGGTGAAGTAGTCGGGACCGGAGTAGACGCCGGTCGTCAGCTTGGTGCGCTGCATGAGCAGGTCGTTGAGCAGGCTGGACGCGCCGAACCGGAACCAGTCCGGGTCCAGCCAGTCCGCGCCGACGGTCTCGTTGACCATCACCAGGTACTTGATCGCGTCCTTGGTGTTCTTGATCCCGCCGGCCGGCTTCACACCGACCTGCCGACCGGTGGCGGCGCGGAAGTCGCGGACCGCCTCCAGCATCACCAGGGTCACCGGCAGGGTGGCCGCGACCGGGACCTTGCCGGTGGAGGTCTTGATGAAGTCGCCGCCGGCCAGCATCGCCAGCCAGGAGGCGCGACGCACGTTGTCGTACGTGGCCAGCTCGCCGGTCTCCAGGATCACCTTGAGGTGGGCGTCCCCGCAGGCGGCCTTGGTGGCCACGATCTCGTCGTAGACCTCCTTGTAGCGCCCGGCCAGGAACGCGCCCCGGTTGATGACCATGTCGATCTCGTCGGCGCCGGCCTCGACGGCGGCCCGGGTGTCGGCCAGCTTGATCTCCAGGGGGGCCTGCCCGGACGGGAAGGCGGTCGCCACGCTGGCCAGGTGGACACCGCTGCCCCGCAGCACCTCGGCCACGTACGGGACCATCGCCGGGTAGACGCAGACCGCGCCGACGTGCGGGCAGCTCGGGTCGGCCGGGTCGGGGCGCAGCGCCTTCGCCGCGAGCGCCCGCACCTTGCCGGGGGTGTCCGCCCCCTCCAGCGTGGTCAGGTCGACCATCCGGATGGCCAGGTCGATGGCCTGGGCCTTGGCGGTGGTCTTGATGGAGCGGGTGCTGAGCTGTGCCGCCCGCTGCTCCGCGCCGACCTGGTCCACGCCGGGCAGGCCGTGCAGGAAGGTCCGCAGAGCGGTCTCGGATCGTCCCAGCTCGGAGAGCTCCGACCGGGCCGACGTCGCTGTCGCCGTCATGCCCCGAAGTCTACGCATCCACCGGGCAGGTGATCTTGGTCACTTCGGCCGCCGGTGAGCGATGTCGCTGGTCCGGCCACACCGGCCGTGCCCCGGGCGACGGGCGGGTAGGTTGAGCGACCGTGGACGTACACGTCATTGACCATCCGCTGGCCCAGTCGCGGCTGACCGCCATGCGGGACGCGCGCACCGATTCCTCCTCGTTCCGGGCGGCGCTGCACGAACTCACCACCATGCTGGTGTACGAGGCCGCCCGCTCCTTCCCGATCGAGACCTACCCGGTGCAGACTCCCGTCACCGGCACCCAGGGCACCCGGCTGGCCAACCCGCCGCTGCTGGTGCCGGTGCTGCGGGCGGGTCTCGGCATGGCCGACGCCGCGCTGGCTCTGCTGCCGGAGTCGTCGATGGGCTTCGTGGGCCTCGCCCGCGACGAGGAGACGTACGAGCCGCGCGCGTACATGGAGTCGCTGCCCCGCGACCTGTCCGGCCTGCCGGTGCTGGTGCTCGACCCGATGCTCGCCACCGGCGGCTCGCTGGAGCACTGCTGCCGGCTGCTGGCCGACCGGGGCTGCACCGATATCACCGTGCTGTGCGTGCTCGCCGCGCCGGTCGGCATCGAGCGTCTGGAGCGGTCCGGGCTGCCGTTGCGCCTGGTCACCGCCTCCATCGACGAGGGCCTGAACGACCGGATGTTCATCGTCCCCGGCCTCGGCGACGCCGGCGACCGGCAGTTCGGCGGCATGCCCCGGTTCTGACACCGGTCCACGGCCCGCCGGTCCACCCCGGCGGGCCGCCGTCGTGCCCGTGACGGTCAGGCGCGTTGCCGCGCGGGAAGATGCCGGCACCCGCTACCGTCTCGGGCCATGACTGGTGTTGCGCTCGCCGAAGAGCTGCTGCTGTTGGCGTACGACGATGAGACCGGCAAGGCGACCATGCCCCGGATCAGCCTCGACCTGGGCATGGCCGCGGCCGTGCTGGTGGAGTTGGCGCTGGCCGGCCGGATCGCGTACGCCGACGGCTCCCTGGCGGCGGTCGACCCGACGCCGGTCGGCGAGCCGATCCTGGACGCGGTCCTCGCCCGGATCGCCGACGACACCCCGCACAGCCCGTCCTCGTGGGTGCAGCGGCTGCGCCACGGCCTGCGCGACCGCATCCTCGGTGACCTGGTGGCGCGCGGCGTGGTCCGCGACGTCGAGGAGACCGAGATGGGCTTCATCGTGGTGCACCGTTACCCGGCGGCCGACCCGTCGGTGGAGGAGGACAGCCGGCGCCGGCTCGGGGAGGCGCTCGCCGACGGGCAGCTTCCCGACGAGCGGACCGCCGCACTGGCCACCCTGGTCGCGGTGCTGCGGATGGAGCCGACGCTCGGCCTGACCGGCGAGGCCGCGGTCGACGCCCGCCGCCGGCTGGAGGAGATCGCCGGCGGCGCCGGCTTCTCCGGCAACGTCAGCCTCGACGACTCGGTGGTCCGTCCCAGCGTCGGCCTGGTCGTCGCCGCTCTCGCCCAGGCCGTCGACCAGGCCCTGGGCAAGCGCCCCTGACCCCGCCCCGCCCGCCCGCCCGTGGTGCAAGGAAGGGCCCCTTCCTTACAGGCCCAGCGCGGTGGCGATCTCGGTGCGCAGCGCGGCGACGGCGGCCTCCGCGCGGCGGCGGGCGGCGGTCACGTCGCCGTCCGCGACCGGCTCCACCACCTCCAGGTACGCCTTGAGCTTCGGCTCGGTGCCCGACGGGCGGATCACCACACGGGCCGCCCCGGTACGGAGGATCACCACGTCCGCCTCCGGGAGCAGGTCCTGTGCCTCGGTGACCGGCTGCCCGAGTAGGGCGGTCGGCGTGGCGGCGCGGACACGGGCCATCGCGTCGGCGATCACGCGCAGGTCGTCCACCCGCACCGACAACTGGTCGGTGAGGTGCACGCCGAACTCGGCGGCCAACTCGTCCAGCCGGTCAGTGAGCGTGCGACCGCGCGCCTTGAGGCCGGCGGCCAGCTCGGCCACGGTCAGCGCGGCGGTGATGCCGTCCTTGTCCCGGACGTGGTCCGGGGCGACGCAGTAGCCGAGCGCCTCCTCGTAGCCGAAGACCAGCGGCTCGGCCCCGCCGCCGGCCCGCACGATCCACTTGAACCCGGTCAGGGTCTCGTCGTACGGCAGGCCCCGGGCGACGCACATCGCCCGCAGCAGGGACGACGACACGATCGTGGTGGCGTACAGGCCGGTGACACCACGTCGCATCAGGTGGTCGGCCAGCAGCACGCCCACCTCGTCGCCGCGCAGCATCCGCCATCCGCGACCGGCCGGGTCCGTACCGCCCGGACCGGCGACCTCGCCGGCCGCACTGGCCGCCGGGTCGGTCTCCCGCACCACCACCGCGCACCGGTCCGCGTCCGGGTCGTTGGCGATGGCGAGGTCCGCGCCGGTGGCTTCGGCGAGCGCAACGAGGCGGTCCACAGCCCCCGGCTCCTCCGGGTTGGGGAAGGAGACGGTGGGGAACCGCGGGTCCGGCTCGGCCTGCTCGGGCACCACTCCGGGGACCGGAAAGCCGGCCCGGGTGAACGCGGCGGTGAGCACGGCCGCGCCGACGCCGTGCAACGGCGTGTACGCGACGTTCAGGTCACGCGGGCCGCCCGGGTCGATCACCGCGACGGCGCGCTCCACGTACGACGTGGCCAGGTCGTCGCCGAGCACCTGCCCGGGCGGGCCGAGCGGCACCTCGGCCAGTGGGCCGACGGCCCGGATCGCGGCCTCGATGCCGGCGTCGGCCGGCGGCACGATCTGCGCTCCCGCCCCCAGCGCACCGCCCAACTGGGCGCCGAGGTAGACCTTGTAGCCGTTGTCCTGCGGCGGGTTGTGGCTGGCCGTCACCATCACGCCGGCGACCGCGTCGAGCTTGCGCACCGCGTACGCGAGCACCGGCGTGGGCAGCGGTCGGGGCAGCAGCAGCGCCGGCCGTCCCGCCCCGGTGGCCACCTGGGCGGTGCGCTCGGCGAACTCCCGTGAGCCGCGCCGGGCGTCGTACCCGATCACCAGCGGACCGGAGCCGCCCTGGGCGTCGAGCCAGCCGACGAGCCCGGCGGCGGCCTGCGTGACCACCGCGAGGTTCATCCCGTTCGGGCCGGCGCGGAGCGGGCCGCGCAGCCCGGCGGTGCCGAAGGTCAGCGGACCGGCGAAGCGGTCGGCCAGCTCCGGGGCGCTCGCCGGCAGCCGGTCGAGCACCGCCCGCAGCTCCTCCCGGCTGGCCGGGTCGGGGTCGTCCTCGACCCAGCGTCGGGCCTGTTCGCGAATGTCGTCAATGTCAGTCGTGTCCGCCGGCATGCCTCTTGATAGCACGCCGGCGGGGCACCACGTCCGCCCGACCTCGACTCAGCCGGCGGCGGTGAGCTGGAAGGACCGCACCATCTCGTCGAAGATCGGCCGGCTCTCCTCGAACTTCGTATCGGTCGAGGTCAGGTAGAAGGAGTACGCCCGGCCGTCGTGCACGACGCCCCGCCACACGCCGTGGCGCTTGGCGTCGCCCTCGCCGCAGGTGTACTCGAATTCGGCGGCCGGCATGCCCGCCAGGTCCGCGTCGTCCTTGCGGGCTACCTGGGCGTATGGCTTGGTGCAGGACTTCGAGCGGCTCTGCAGCCCCTCCTCCGCGACCTCGGACCAGCGCACCGAGGTGGTGCTGAACTTCTCCACCAGGATCCGCACCTTGCGGCCTTCGTCGGCGGGGTCGACGTAGTCGACCCAGTCGCCGGCGCTCTTGCGCTGCCAGCCCTTGGGCACCAGCACCCGGACGCCCTTGCCGGAGTGCTCCGCCATCTCCGGCAGGCCGGCCGCCGGGGCCGCCGTGGTCGGGGCGGCCAGCGGCGCGGGCGGGGTCGGGTCGTCGTCGCTGAGCAGGGCCACCGACACGAGCAGCAGCAGGACGGCCAGGCCGCCGGCCGCGGCGAGCTGGACCTTGCGCGGCCAGCCCTGGACGGTCGTGACCAGACGGCCGCCGGCGCCACGCAGGCGGCCGACGGTCCCGCCGCCGGAACCGGCCGGCCGCGTCGAGGCCCATCACCGTCAGTTCGCGGCCGTGGACGGATTCGATGGCGCA
>NZ_JBFAMU010000185.1:0-9235 GCF_040656655.1 Micromonospora sp. NPDC049799 | reverse complement strand
GCTCGGGTCGCCTCGCCGCTGCCGGTGAGCACCGGCACCACGCCGTGCCGGCGGGCCGGCAGCACCGGCGGCAGGTCCTGCCGGCGCAGCGCGCCGTAGACCGGAACCCCGACGTCGTCGAGCGCCTCACGCAGCAACGCCTCGTGCCGCGTGGACGCCACCCGGTTGAGGATCACGCCGCCGAGCCAGAGTTGCTCGTCGTACGCCCGGAAGCCGTGCACGAGGGCCGCCACCGACTGGCCCATCGCGCCGACGTCGACCACCATGACGACGGGGCTGCGCAGCGCGGTGGCGATGGCGGCCGTCGACTCCGTCTCCGGGCGGCCGGCGAGGGAGTCGTACAGGCCCATGCTGCCCTGCACCACCGCGAGCCCGGCGCCCTCGGCGCCGTGGGCGAAGAGCGGGACGACCCGGTCGGCCCCGGTCAGCCGCGGGTCGATGCTGCGCCCGGGGCGGCCGGCGGCGAGCCCGAGGTAGCCGGCGTCGATCTGGTCCGGGCCGACCTTGAAACCGGCGACGTCGAGCCCCCGGTCGGCGAGAGCGGCGAGCAGCCCGATCGCCAGCGCGTTCGTGCCGTGCCCGGAGGACGGCGCGCTGAGCACCAGGCGCGGCACGACGGTCATCATCGACTCCTCGCGGACGGTGGCGGGTACGCGGCGGGCCGCCCGGCGCGGTCCGCCCGCGTGACGATAGCGGACCAGGCCGACGGCGGAAGCCACCGGACAGGAAGATCGTCGATGAGGTGGCGTGTCCGCGTCGGCGCCGGGCGCGCGGACCGGGGTCGTCCCGGCGGGTGGCCCGGGCCACAGGGGTAACCTCGTCGTCGTGTACCGGTTCCTGCTGACCCCGCGCTGGCTGGGCATTCTCGCGCTGACCCTGGTCGCCGCGGTGGCGATGGTGCTGCTGGGCAACTGGCAGCTGGACCGCTACCACGGCCGGACCGAGATCAACGAGCGGATCGACGCGGGCCAGCGGATGGACCCGGTGCCGCTGCGCGACGCGCTGGCCGCGCCGGCCGGCGGCCCCGGCACCCTCGGGCCCGCCCCGACCGAGGAGAAGACCTGGACCAAGGTCAGCGCCACCGGCCGCTACGACGCCACGAACGTGGTCCTGGTCCGGAGCCGCTCGGTGGAGCAGAGGGTCGGGTTCGAGGTGCTGACCCCGCTGGTGCTCGCCGACGGCACCGCCGTGCTGGTGAACCAGGGCTGGATCCCGCCGGTGCCGGGCGCCGCCGCCACCGCCCAACCGACGGTGCCCCCGGTCCCCGCCGGCGAGGTGACCGTGGCCGGCCGGGTACGCACCGGCGAGCCGGGCAAGGGCGCCGTCACCCGGCGCGACGGCCGGCTGGAGACGCGACGCATCGACCTGCCCCGGCTGGCCCGTGAGCTGCCCTACCCCGTGCACGGCGGGTACCTGCTGCTGGACGAGCAGAGCCCGGCGGCCGACCCGACGTTCGTCGCCGTCCCCGTGGGGCACGCCAACAACTGGCAGAACCTCGGCTATGTCGTGCAGTGGTGGATCTTCGCGGTGATGGCGCTGCTCGGCTACGGCTGGGTCGCCCGCCGGGAGGCCCACCGTCGGGCCGGCCTCCTGAATGAGCGGGGCGCCGACCCCGTCGACCGCGCCGCCGAACCCGCCCAGCCGATCAGCCCGTGACGCGGCCGGCGTGGATGGCCCGGACGGCGTCGATGGTGTCGGCCTCGGCGGCGCTCTTGTCGTCGCGGTAACGCACCACCCGGGCGAAGCGCAGCGCCATCCCACCCGGGTAGCGGGAACTCGTCTGCACCCCGTCGAACGCGATCTCGACGACCTGCTCCGGGCGCACCCGGACCACCCAGTCGCCGCGCTCCACGGCGAGGTCGAGGAACCGCTCGGTCTGCCAGCGCAGCACCTCGTCGGTGAGCCCCTTGAACGTCTTGCCGAGCATCACGAAGTCGCCGGTGCGCGGGTCACGGGCACCCAGGTGCAGGTTGGAGAGCCAGCCCTGCCGCCGGCCGCTGCCCCATTCCACGGCGAGCACCACCAGGTCCAGGGTGTGGCGGGGCTTCACCTTCACCCACGCGGCACCGCGCCGGCCCGCGTCGTACGGCGCGTCGGGCGCCTTGACGACCACGCCCTCCTGCCCGGCGTCGATCGCCGCCGCGAAGGCCGCGCCGGCCCGCTCCGGGCCGTCGACCTCCATCCGGCCGACCAGCATCGACGGGTCGACCGCACCGGCCAGCGCCGCCCAGCGCTCCCGGCCCGGCCGGTCGATGAGGTCCTCGCCGTCGAGGTGCAGCAGGTCGAAGAAGTACGGCGTCAGGACCGGCTCGCCGGTGGTCTCGGCGGCGGCGAGCACCGCCGGGGCGACCGGCGTGCCACCGGTGGTGCTGGGCGTGGTGCGGCGGGCCGCCCGGCTCGACGTCTGTTGGAACGGCAGCGGCCGACCGGTCGCGTCCAGGCCGATCGCCTCGCCGTCGAGCACCAGCTCCCGGGCTGGCAGCGACCGCACGGCGGCGACCACCTCGGGCACGCGGGTGGTGATCTCGTCCAGACTCCGGGTGAAGACGGCGATGTCCGGGCCGGAGCGGTGCACCTGGATCCGGATGCCGTCGAGCTTCACGTCGACCACGGCCGGCGTGCCGGTGGCCGCCAGCGCCTCGTCCACCGACGGGGCGCTCTGCGCGAGCATCGGCGCCAACGGCCGGCCGACCTGGAGACCGAAGGCGGCCAGCGCCGCCGCGCCACCGTCGAGCGCGGCCACCGCGACCGCCCGCAGGTCACCGGCGAGCAGGAGCGCCCGGCGTACGGCCGCGACCGGAACCTCGGCCGCCCGCGCCACCGCGTCGGCGAGCAGGCCCGCCTGGGCACCCTGGCGCAACTCCCCGCTGAACAGCCCGGTCAACAGCCGCTGCTCGTCGGCGGTCGCCGCACCGTAGAGCGCGTGCAGCAGCGCACGCCGACGGGCCTGCGAACCGGCACCGCTCACCGCCGCGATCTCGTCGATCGCCGCGTCCACGGTGGCCACCGTCAGCGTGGGAACGTCGGCCGGCGGGGGAAGGTCACGAAGGCCGGCCCAGCCCACCCCGGTCTGCCGCTGCCGCAGCTCGCCCGCGAGATAGCCGGAGCCCGCCGCGACCTCGTCCGGCGCGAGCCGGCGCAACGCGTCGGCGAGCAGCTCCACCTTCGCGCGCCGGCCGCTGGTCGCGCCGACGGCGGCGGAGGTGGCTGCCAGATCCAGGAACCGCACGGGCACCATCCTGCCAGCCACCCCCGACGCCACCCGGGCATTGCCGTGCCCGGGGTGGCCCGAGACCACGCGGACCGGCCCCGGCGGGGCCGGGGCCGGTCAGGCGGAGACGGGCTCCTCGATGCGCAGGCCGCGGGCGCGAACCTCGTCGGCGACCCGGGACAGCAGCGTGTCCAGCGCGACCAGGGCGGCGGAGAGCTCACCGAGCTGTTCCTTCAGCGTGTCCTCGGACCACGCGGAGACGTCGACGTCCCCCAGAGCGCTGACCGCGGCTTCCAGCCGGGACATGACCTCGTTCGTACTCATGTTCGAAAGGCTATAACAGCCCCGCGCCCGACACACCGCAAACTCCCAGATGAACCGGGAAGTTACGGTTCCGACACCTAGCCCCCGTTCGTGTCCACCTGGCACCGCCCGGCGCGGCCACTACTTCGGGGAAATAGTGGCCTCGCGCCCACAAATGACCACTATTTCCCCGACGTTGCGCGGGCGCGCGGACGCGCGCGGCGCGCGGACGACGCGCAACGCGGCCCTAGCCCCCGTTCGTGCCCGCCCGGGCCACGTTCGCCAGCAGCAGCGCCTCGGCCAGGCAGACCCGGGCGAACTCGCCGAGGTGCAGGCTCTCGTTCGGCCCGTGCGCCCGCGCGTGCGGGTCCTCCACGCCGGTGACCAGGATCGCGGCCCGCGGGAACATCTCCTGGAAGGTGGCGATGAACGGGATCGAGCCGCCGATGCCGATGTCCACCGGGGCGGTGCCGTCCCAGGCGCTCCGGAAGGCCGAGCGGGCCGCGTCGAACATCGGGCCGGACGCGTCGATGACGCACGGGTCGCCGTCGTGCTCCAGGGTCACGGTGACCTGCGCGCCCCACGGCGCATGCTTCTCCAGGTGGGCGCGCACGGTCGCGTACGCGCGCTTCGGGTCGTCACCCGGCGCGAGCCGTACGCTCAGCTTCGCCTTCGCGGCCGGGACCAGGGCGTTCGGTGCCTCGCCGGTGGCCGGCGCGTCGATGCCGAGCACCGCGACGGCCGGCTTCGTCCAGATCCGGTCGGTGATCCGGCCGGTGCCGATGAACTGCACGCCCTCGGCCAGCCCGGCCTCGACCCGGATCCGGTCCTCGGGGTAGTCGACGCTCGCGCCCTCCCGGGCGACCAGGCCGTCCACAGCCACGTCACCCGCGTCGTCGTGCAGGGTGGCGAGCAGCCGCACCAGCGCGGTGAGGGCGTCCGGCACCGCACCGCCGAACATGCCGCTGTGCACGGCGTGGTCGAGCGTACGGACCTCGACGAAGCAGTTGACGATGCCGCGCAGCGAGGTGGTCAACGCCGGTACGCCGATGTCCCAGTTGCCGGAGTCGGCGATCACGATGACGTCCGAGGCGATCTCGTCGCGGTGCTCGTCGAGCAGCCGCTCCAGCGAGTCGGAGCCGTACTCCTCCTCGCCCTCGATGAAGAGCACCACGCCGACCGGGAGCGCGTCGCCGAACGCCCGCAGCGCCGCGACGTGCGCCATGATGCCGGCCTTGTCGTCGGCGGCGCCCCGGGCGTAGAGGCGGCCGTCCCGCTCGACCGGCTCGAACGGGTCGGACTCCCACAGCGACCGGTCACCGACCGGCTGGACGTCGTGGTGGGCGTAGAGCAGCACCGTCGGCGCGCCGGGCGGGGCCGCCTTCTTCCCGATGACGGCCGGCTGGCCGCCGGAGCGCACGATCCGCACGTCGAGGTCGCAGCCGCGCAGCAGCTCCGCCACCGCCTCGGCGGAGCGCTCCACGTGCGAGTGGTCGAAGCCGTCGAACGCGATGCCCGGGATGCGGACGAGGCGTTCCAGGTCGGCGCGGACGCCGGGCATCTCCCGCTCGACGGCGGCCCGCAGGTCGGACTCGGACATGATCGGTGTGGTCATGACCGGCATCGTATGCCGGCCTTACCGGGTCACACCGACCGAGCCGTCCCGAGCCGGCCGCGCCCGCGCGGTCACCGGCGGCGGACGTAGTACCGGGTGGCGTCGTGCGGCAGGGTGGGCGCACCGTCGACCACCAGGTCCGCCCGCGCCTCGGTGCCGTCCGCCGCGAAGTGCGCCCGCTCGCCGGTGTGCCAGCGCCGCAACTCCGGCAGGATTCCGGGGCCGTCGCGCTCCACCGCCCGGGTGAGCCGCAGCGGCGCCGGCGCGGTGACGAAGACCGCGAGGGACAGGTCCGGACCCGCCGCCGCCCGCGCCGTGCTCACCCCCTCCACGATCAGCACCGGCGCGACCGGCACCGGCACCGGCCGGGGCAGGAAGCGGCGCCGCACCCAGCTGTACCGCCGGTAGGACCCCGGCCGGCCCGCGCGCAGCGGCGCGAGCACCCACTCCTCCAGGCGCGGCCAGAAGGTGAGCTGGTCGTCCCAGCCGTCGAGCAGATCGTCGGTGTGCACCACCGGCGGTCGCGCGCCGCCACTCACCGCCGTCAGGGCGTCCGCGAGCCGCGACGCGAACACGCTCTTCCCCGCGCCGCTCGGCCCGTCGACGGCCACCAGCCGGGTACGCCCCAACCGCGCCGGCCCGGCCAACACCCGGCGGGCGAGTTGCGCGTACCCCTCCATCACCGCGACCGTCACTCCGCCGACGGTAACCGGCGGCCCGGACCACGACGGCGCGGCGTCGCCCGTTCGGGCGGTCGTGGGTGGGACCCGGCCGTTGGGCGGGCGAACCGGCCGGCGGGGCGGCAGGATCGGTTCGTGTCCCACAGCGTGATGAGTCCGGGCGTCGACGCCCTGTTGGAGCAGGCCCGCGCCGGGGTACGCCGGCTGACCCCGGAGCAGACCGTCGAGGCGGTCCGTGCCGGAGCGTTGCTGATCGACACCCGTACCGAGTTGCAGCGGCAGGAGCAGGGTGACCTGCCCGGCGCCATCGTCGTGGACCGGACGGTGCTGGAGTGGCGGCTGGACCCGGCGAGCGCCTGGCGGATCCCCGAGGCGACCGGGTACGACCTGGAGATCGTGGTGGCGTGCCGGCAGGGCTACAGCTCCAGCCTGGCGGTGGCCAGCCTGCGGGCCCTGGGCCTGCACCGGGCCACCGACATCATCGGGGGCGTGGAGGCGTGGCAGTCGGCGGGGCTGCCGATGTCCGACCGCCCGGCCGACGTGCGCCTCTGAGGTCTAGCCCAGGGGTGTCGGTGCGCCGGGTGGGATGAACGGCAGGCCGGCGGGCGGACCGGCCTCGACGAGGCGCCACAGCGCGTCGGTGTCCAGGTGCTCCTCGACGAGGTCGCCGAGCAGGTCCAGGGACCGCTCGCGGGCGGTGGCGAAGGACGTGTCCGGTGCCACCCGGAACCCGGTGCGGCCGGCCAGCCGGGCGGCCTCGGTGAGGAAGCGACGGCGGAACTCGTCGGACTCGAAGGCGCCGTGCCAGTGCGTGCCGCGCACCGCGCCGGCCACCGCCCCCTCGCCCGTCCCGTCGGCGCAGGTCAGCAGCGGGGCCAGGGTCGGGTCGGCGGACGAGACGTAGCCGTGGTGGATCTCGTAGCCGCGCACCGGGACGTCACCGTCGACCGTGCCGGCCGACTGCCGGACGGTCTTGCGCGGGTCGAAGGTGATCTCGATCGGCAACAGCCCCAGCCCGGGCACGCTGCCCCGCCGGCTCTCG
Organism: Micromonospora sp. NPDC049799; assembly: GCF_040656655.1. Lineage (NCBI taxonomy): Bacteria > Bacillati > Actinomycetota > Actinomycetes > Micromonosporales > Micromonosporaceae > Micromonospora > Micromonospora sp. NPDC049799. The sequence goes on along the minus strand of NZ_JBFAMU010000185.1, from coordinate 2,384 downwards.
ACCGGGTCGTGGATCGCGCGGGCCAGCATCTGGAAGCCGCCGCAGATGCCGAGCAGCGGCTTGCCGGCGGCGGCGTGCGCCAGCACGGCGTCGGCCAGGCCGGTCTCCCGCAGCCAGGCCAGGTCGGCCACGGTCGACTTCGAGCCGGGAAGGACGACCAGGTCGGCGGCGGCAAGTTCGGCCGGCTCGACGGTGAGCCGCACACGGACGCCGGGCTCGGTGGCGAGCGCCTCCACGTCGGTGGCGTTGCTGATCCGGGGCAGCCGGACCACCGCGACGTCCAGCCAGTCGGTGCCGCGCGGGGCCGCCGGCCGGCCCAGCACCCGCCCGTACGCCAGCGAGTCCTCCGCGTCCAGCCACAGGTCGAGCGACCAGGGCAGCACCCCGTACGTGGGGCGGCCGGTCACCTGGCGCAGCATGTCCAGGCCCGGCTGGAGCAGCCCGAGATCACCCCGGAACTTGTTGATCACGAAGCCGGCGACGAGGGCCTGGTCGGCCGGGTCCAGCAGCGCGACGGTGCCGAACATGGAGGCGAACACACCGCCCCGGTCGATGTCGCCGACCACGATGGTGGGCAGCCCGGCGTGCCGGGCGAGCCCCATGTTCACGTAGTCGCCGGCGCGCAGGTTGATCTCCGCCGGGCTGCCCGCCCCCTCGCAGATCACCACGTCGTACGCGGCCCGCAGCTCGGCCAGGGCCGCGTACGCGGTCTCCGCCAGCCGGGGCCGCAACGCCCGGAAGGTGCCGGCGGTGATCGTGTCGACGGCCTCGCCGAGCAGCACCACCTGGCTGGCCAGGTCGCTGCCCGGCTTGAGCAGCACCGGGTTGAACCGCAGGTCGGGGGCGATCCCGCAGGCTGCGGCCTGCATCGCCTGGGCCCGGCCGATCTCCCCGCCGCGCCCGTCCGGCCCGACCACGACCGCCGAGTTGTTGGACATGTTCTGCGCCTTGAACGGCGCCACCTTCACGCCCCGCCGGTGCAGCCAGCGGCAGATGCCGGCGGTGAGCACGCTCTTGCCGGCGTCGGACGTGGTGCCGGCGACGAGCAGACCCCCGCTCACCGTCCGGTCCCCCGGCGGGCACCGAGCACGCGGCGGCCGGTGGCGCCGACCAGCCGGCCGACCGTCAGCGGGTACGCGGCGGCCAGCCCGAGGGCGGCCAACCCCACCGCGCCGGAGATCCGGGCGGCCCGCTTCAGGTGCCGCGCCTCGGGGCGGGGGCCGTCGCCCAGGTACGGGCGCACCTCCGACCGCCCGAAGTACACGTTGCGCCCCCCGAGCCGTACGCCCAGCGCCCCGGCCATCGCCGCCTCGCACTGGCCGGCGTTGGGGCTCGGATGGTCGTTGCGGTCCCGGCGCCACACCCGCCAGGCCCGCTCGCGGTCCCCGTTCGCGACCGGCGCGACCGCGATCGTGAGCAGGCCGGTCACCCGGGCGGGTACCAGGTTGAGCAGGTCGTCGAGGCGGGCCGCCGGGGTGCCGAACCGGGCGTACCGCGCCGACCGGTGTCCGACCATCGCGTCGAGGGTGTTCGCCGCGCGGTACCCGAGCAGGCCGGGCAGCCCGGCGACCGCCCCCCAGAGCAGCGGGGCCACGACCGCGTCGGAGGTGTTCTCGGCGACCGACTCGACGGTGGCACGGGCCAGCTCGGGCTCGTCCAGGGCGGACGGGTCCCGGCCGCAGAGGTGACCGAGCCGCTGCCGCGCGGCGGGCAGGTCGCCGCCGCGCAGTGCCCGCCCCATCACGGTGGCCTCGTGCCGCAGGGTGCGCCCGCCGAGGACCGTCCAGGTGGTGGCGGCGACCAGCACCGCCCGGGCCACCGGCCGGTGTCGCGTGGCGGCCGTGGCCGCCGCGCCGAGCAGCACCGGCACCCCGATCGCCGCGGCGGTGTACGCGGCACCGGCCGCGCGGTCCGGCCGGTAGAGGCGTCGTTCCAGGGCGGAGGCGGCCCGACCGAACCCGGCCACCGGGTGCCCGCGACGCGGGTCGCCGAGCAGCGTGTCCAGGGCGTACCCCGCGACGAGCCCCACCGTGGTCGCCACCGGCGTCGCGTGCCGCACCGGCCTCACCTCCGGCCGGCCAGCCTAGCCGAGCACCGCGGTCGGTCCCCTGCCCGACCGACCCCGGCGATCCCCCGCCCGGCCACCCACGGCGGTTCCCGCGTCGTCGGCCGGGGACAAGCGACCACCTTCCCGGGACCTTCGCGGGGTCCCGGCTTCACGGAAGGCGCGGTGTCCCCCCTTCCGGATGCCCCGCCTTCACTGACGTCGTGTCGATCTTGTCGAAGCTCGGACGGACCCGGCCGGCCAGACTCCGGCGGAACCCGGCACCGGGGGGGGGGGGGGGGGGGGACCCCCCCCCCCCCCCCCCCCGGCCCCCCCCCCC